>JALVJB010000198.1 GCA_027034115.1 Acidilobaceae archaeon
GAAGAAGAGGGTCCACGACTGGTACATAGAGGTCATGAAGCTAGCCCTCGAGCTCGGAGGCAGTATGAGCGCTGAGCACGGGATAGGGATCATGAAGAAGGAGGGCCTCCGCATGGAGGCCGAGGCGTTAGGCAGCCCGAAAATGCTCGACTTGATGAGGGGGATCAAGCAGGTGTTCGACCCTAAGGGGATACTGAACCCCGGAAAGGTAGTGTGAGGTGCCGCCGCCTTGCCAGTAGACGAGGCCGAAGGCCTCAAGGCTTACATTAGGGCTGAGACTAGTAAGTGCATGTTCTGCGGGTTCTGCGAGGCCCTCTGCCCAACCCTATACCATGGACCCCACAGGGGTTACGGGCCAAGGGGGAGGGTTAACCTTGCAAGGCTCATAGCACGTGGAGAGGCCTCCTTCACTGACAGCGTTGTTGAGAGCATGTACTCGTGCCTCTTATGCAAGGCGTGCCACTTAAAGTGCCCGGGAGGCATTGATATTGTCGGTGTGGTGAGGGCTACCAGGTCCCTCTACGTCTTGTCCCAGGGGGTGTCAGCCTAGTGGTCTTGAATGTCCGCGAAGTCCTCCTCTTAATGGCGAGTGAAACCGAGAAGAAAGGCGTCCCACTACCAATAAACCCAAGAGTAATAACGGAGTGGGCGGAAGGCCTAGGCCTCCCAGAGAAGGGAGAGACCCTGCTCTATACGGGAGGCCTATACCAGCTCATGCCCTACATAAACGCCCTAGTCAGGTACCTTGAAGCCCTAGAGTCCAGGCGAAGCGGGGGCTTCCTCCTCAAGGCAGCGAGAAAACTAGGCCTAACGGGGCTAGCAGGGGCCATAGCAAAGCCGGACAAGAAAGAAGTCGAGTACTCCCACAAGGTCCTCCGAGCGATAGTCAAGCTATTACAGAACGCCGGGGTGGAGTTCGCCTATAACCCTGGGGCCGACGGGTACAGCGGCGTGCTCCTCTACGATATGGGCCTCGACGACGTCTTCAGGAGGCACGCGGCGAGGGTCTACGAGTCCCTGAAGAAGGCTGGAGCGCGAAGGATTATCACCATTGACCCTCACACGACATTCATAATGGAGAAGGTCTACCCAGAATACGTCAAGGGCTTCGACCTCGAAGTAGTCAACTACCTACGCCTCCTAAGGGAAAAGGGCTATAAGGCTCCCGGGAAGGGTGGCCGGGTGGTAATCCATGACCCCTGCCTCTACGCAAGAGAGCTCGGTATTATCGAAGAGCCACGCAAACTCCTCTCCGATGCCGGCTATGAGGTAGTAGAGCCGAGGAGGAGTGGGAGGATGACCTATTGCTGCGGTGGCCCCGTTGAGAGCATAGCGCCGAAGCTATCGAGGAAGATAGCCTCTACAAGGGCGCGGGAACTAGCCGAGAAGGGGAGGAGGATCGTTACACTATGCCCCATATGCCTGGCCAACCTCTCCCGCTCAGGGGAGAAGCTGGAGATCAACGACATATCCCTCTACCTCTCTGGTGAGGCGTAGTGGCCTTAGTAGAGGAAGTAATACGCCAAGTATACGAGGTGCTAGACGACGAGGAATTCCAGGAGGCACTGTGGAAGGCCAGCCTTGGCTCAGAGGTGAGGGTCCCCAAGATCCTCCAAAACTACGAGTACATCAGGGAGCTAGCCAAGGAAGTAGTCGAGGCGAGAAGGAAGAGTATTGACAGGCTAGACGAGCTAATCGAGGAGCTGAAGAATTCAGCTAGGAAGACAGGAGTGAACCTTTTCCTAGCAGACGCTGCCGAGGACGCCCGGGAACACATCGGGTCCATTATAGGGAATGGCAAACTGGTGGTCCTCTCAAAGAGCATGGTGGCGGAGGAGATAGGGCTAAGAGAATATCTCGAGGAGCAGGGGAACGAAGTATGGGAGACAGACCTAGGCCAACTCCTAATCCAGCTAGAGGGCTCCAAGCCCATGCACACGATAGCGCCCGCAGTACACATGACCGTTGAGAGGGCTGCAAGGCTCGTGAGAGAGAAGCTAGGCCTCGAAATCCCCCGCAACCCGAGGCCCGAGGACATAGTAGCCGAGGTGAGGAGGTTCCTACGGGAAAAGTTCACCCACGCAGACTACGGGATAAGCGGTGCAAACGCCATAGCCGCCGATACCGCGGCGGTGGTACTTGTTGAGAATGAAGGGAATATTCGACTAGTCACCGGCCTCCCGCCAACCCACATTATAGTCGCTGGCGTGGAGAAGGTCGTGGAAACCCTCGAGTTAGCAGTGAAGCAAGCCATGGTGCAAGCCGCCTACGCCTCGATCTACCCTCCAACCTACATCAACATAATAGCGGGACCCTCAAGCACAGCCGACATAGAGCACACAAGGGTCTACGGTGCCCACGGCCCGAGAGAAGTACACCTAGTCCTAGTCGATAACGGGAGAATGAAGGCCA
>JALVJB010000199.1 GCA_027034115.1 Acidilobaceae archaeon
CGCCTCCAGGCATGGGCATCAAGCCTATGAGGGCTGGAACCCCCGTGAGAGCTAGCCTGCAGCTGCTCGAGGACAATGATTCGACCATTAAGTCGAGCAGGCCTGTCTCCCTCATGAGCCCGGCCAGTAGCATGGAGAAGAATATGTAGACGAACACGCGCACATCGTTCCACTCGCCCATCCTAATGAGCGCCGAAAACGCCTGCCCGGGAGTGGAACTCGCAAGAGCGTAGGCGGCAATCATCCCGGCTATGACGATGTATACCTTGAAGCCCCTAACCGCCAGAGCAAGGAGTACCACGTAGGCTATTATGAAGCCGATCAGGGGGTTGAGAGGCATCCTAGGAGCACCCGCAGAGATTAGCCTCTTCCAGCCTCTCCGCGTACTCGATAAGATCCGTGGCCATGACTTTAGCAGTCCTCCATGCAGGCCCAGCCGGGCCCCTCAACACTATGCGAGTAGACTCTAGCTGGAATACGATAACATTATCCTCGCCCACGGCAGATGCTAGAGGGTCCCCCGAGTCAACAATCCGGGGCTCCACCCTGAGGGTCCCCCGGGTGAAGTCGGCGTATGCCACATACTTGACCCTCCTCCCCATTTTAAGGGCGTCTCGGACCTCGCCCTCGGATATCCTTGTTAGGGGGACCCTCACTACATCTCCCATGGAGGCTTCATACCCAAGGGTGCTAGCCAGTATCGCCAGCTTTGCGGCAGGATCATAGCCGTCCAGATCTATCCTTGGATCCGGCTCAGCGAGCTTGGCTTGGATCGCTTTCTCCACCGCCTCTTTGTAAGAGTAGCCCTCCTCGACGAGGCCGAGAATGTAGTTAGTTGAAGCATTCAATACCGCCCTTACCATCTCGACACCCCTACCCCTTAGACCCCTCGCAGAGTCTAACGCCGGGGTGCCAGCCGCTACCGTGGCCCGGTAGCCTATGAACAGGCACCTCTTCCTTGCTTCCCCCATTACTCTAGCATATTCGAGGGCTAGGACGGTCTTATCGGCAGTTATGATGCTGATTTCCTCCTCGAGTAGGCCATGGTATATGCTACGGTTGGGCTCCCCCGTCTCATAGCTTGGCGGTAGTGTGATCATGGCTACATGGGCCCCTGAGACCACCGCGCCCTCTACGGGTCCCAGTCCGGGGCGGAAAGAGGGGTGCTTCTCGAGCCTCTCCCCGCTATTTAGTATCCTGGCCAGCTGGGCCTTGTCTGCGGGACCCTCAACTAGCACGCTCCCCTTACTGTTGGCTACACCTGCGACTTCGACATCGGGGAGTGGAGGATTCCGGAGTAGTAGTTCGCCGAGGCTCCTGCCGACGTTACCGAAGCCAACTAGGAATACCCTTATCGTCAAGCCGGCGCCCCCGCCTCCAGGTATAATAGTAACGGTAAAAGAACTATTGATAACCCATAGAAACGGGCGTAAATACCAGGCCCTTCCCATTAATAGCGTGGTGTTGGCCCTTGCAGGAGAAGCTAGAGGGAATCTTCTACGACTTCATTAAGAGGGTGGCGACCGGTATCCCAGAAGACGTCTACAACACGATCAAGAAGGCCTATGAGGAGGAGACGGTTCCAGCCGCTAAGGAGCAGTTAAAGGCTATACTAACCGATATGGAGATAGCCTGCAAGAAGACGAGGCCCATCTGCCAGGACACTGGGACTCCATACCTCTGGATAGAGTGGGGCGAGGACTTCCCCCTGAAACCAAGCAAGATCGTGGATGCGTTCACCAGTGCCCTGAGAAGGGTGACAAAGGACGGCTACTTAAGGCCAAACGCAGTAGACCCGCTCCGCGCGAAGAACAGCGGTGACAACACGGGCAGGTACATACCCTGGATACACGTCGAGCCCGTCGAGGGGGACAAGGTAGTAGTCCACCTAATGACCAAGGGTGGAGGGAGCGAGGCGCCCAGCACCCTCATAATGTCAACTCCCCTCAAGGGCTTCGAGAACCTCAAGAAGGGAGTAATAGAGGCGGTCGCTAGAGCAGGCCCGCTACCATGCCCACCAGTAATAGTGGGGGTAGCGATAGGCGCGGGGGCAGACATCGTAATGAGCCTCGCTAAGAAAGCCCTGCTCCGGCCGATCGGTGAGAGGCACCCGGACCCAGAAGCCGCCAAGATAGAGGAGGAACTCCTAGAGGCACTGAACAAGCTAGAGCTAGGACCCCACGGGTTCGGAGGACACTTGACAGCGCTGGACGTGAAGTTCGAGTATGCCTATAGGCACCCGGCAACCTTCGCAATCGGCATAGTCACTAGCTGCTGGGCGACGAGGAGGGGCTCGATAGAAATAGCGCCCGACGGCTCCTACAGGATACTATCCAGGCACTTAGTCCCCGAGAATGGGGAGTGTGTGATTAAGTAGGAGGTGGTGGAGGGATGAGTGA
>JALVJB010000200.1 GCA_027034115.1 Acidilobaceae archaeon
TGGATGTTCTTGATTCCTAGCTCCTTTGCTACGGGCGAGTTCAGGAACTTCTCCCTCGTCTTCTCGAGTATTGTCGACTCGTGCCTCGTAATGATTACTAGGGTTACTCCCTCCTTGTGCGGAAGACTCTTAAGATAGTTTAGCCAGGGGAAAGGCTCCTTAGCATTTCCCCAGGGCCACTGCTGTGTAGCCGCCTTGGCGTGAGTAGCGATGAGGAGCGGCGATGCTAGGAGTAGGGCGAGGAGTACTAATGCCAGGGCACTCCTCAATAGTCTCACCATGGGATTGAGCGGGTAACCCTGAGAGGATTAAGCGCTTTTTCGCGGTTCCCGGAGCTAATACTCCGCCTCTACTGGTAGTACTATTCGCCCACCCTCGTCTTACGCGGACTCGGCTACTTGGCGTTTATGGAGTCTGCTCTTAGGAAGTTCTCTTAGAGTGGTCTTTCCAGTTAAGGCATAGTTCAACTCGCTTACTGGGTATATGGGGGTATGACCGTTCCTTCTCGGGCTATGGGGGATTGTTAGCTGTTACTGGGGCGGAATCCTTTAAATGGTGCCTGTCCGGCCGGATCTAAATGAGAACCTGTCAGGGGGAATCTCATGAAGAAGGCGGTCCTAGGAATAGTGATGGTCGCTCTATTCGTTGTTGCGCCCCTCGCCTTCTCCCATGCATTCGTCGTCCATGCCGCTACGAAGAAGATTACAGTCGCAGTCGACCTCTCGCATGGAGAGAGCGATAAGTACCTCGGCTATATCCAGGGTAACATTACCTTTGTTAACTGGGTGAACATTACTAAGGGCCCTATCACGTATGACACGTTAAAGAATATTGATGTATTTATAATCGGCCAGCCCACAGTAGCCTTCTCGCCCGACGAGATGGACGCCATCGCCAAGTGGCTGCAGGACGGTGGCCATATATTATGGGTCGCAGGTGACAGTGACTACGGTAACGGGTACAAAACCCAGCAGTACGTGAACGACCTGCTCCAGTACATAGGCGCTAAACTCAGGGTCGAGTACGCGAGCTTCTACGACGACATCCACAACGCTGGAGCATTCTATAGGGTCCTAGTCCAGGTCAAGCCGGACAACGTGCCAGAACTCAACACCAGCATAATCAGCCAGGGCATCACAAAGCCAATACTAGCCCACGGCCCAGCCCCGCTCATATGGGTAGACGAGAACGGGAAAGCCCACGACATAACTAAGGAGACCTTCCCAGGCCTAGTAAGGATAGCCTGGTCCTATAACACCAGCTACATCGGAGACAACAACCCGCCAGCCCCACTCGTATACGACCCGCTAGACTACGGTAAGGGAGCCGGGAACTTCACCTTCGTCTTCATCGCAGCCGAGTACCACAAGGACATGAAGGACGTGATAGTTGTAAGCGGCGAAAGCCCCTACGGCGACTATGAGCCCACATGGAGCCCAGAATACCACGGTGTAAAGCTAGACGGGCCTAAGTTCGTGACTAACATGATCAAGTGGTTCCAGTGGCTAGAGCTACACGTACTCGCAAAGGCACCAGCAACTACAACGACGACAACGACTACCACGAGCCCAGCCGCCACAAGCAGTACCACTGCGGGCCAGGCCAAGGGCGGCAGCAACACCGGCCTAATCATAGGAGCAATCATCATAATTATCATAATAATAGCAGGAGCAGTATACTTCCTAAAGAAGTAAAATAATAACTCCTAAAGACATACATATCCACTCTTTCTTTTTAACTCCGAACCCCGAGCCTCCTCTTAAACGAGTGGTAGCATGAAACCCCGAGCCCTCAAGAGTATAGCCCTACTCGCAATAATCCTCCTAACCGCCTCCTACATAATCCCCCAGACAACTACCCACGCTGAGACAACGGCAACGATCCCCCCACTATCCCAGACGGGGATACCCAACCCATTCCTAAACATTGGCCCGGGCCTCCCAGCAATAGTCAAACCAGGAGACGCCTTTACGGTAATACTGAAGTCCGCTAAGCATGGCGGCGTAAAGTCGGCAAGCCTCATCAAAGTCGAACTCTCCAACGGTAAGCTTGTCAAAGTCGAGGCCCAGGCCACGGTTGATAAAATAAATGAGAGCGCCTACAAAATCGGAGTTCCCTCCACAATTGAGGACGGCCTCTACGACCTAGTAATAACTTATACCGACGGCTCACAGGGCGTATCTATTAGGAGCGTGTGGGTTATATCCTCGCCGGCAAGCCTATCCAAGATAATAAGATTCATGCACATAAGCGATCTTCACTTCGGGGCTGGAACCCCTAGTCCAACCATAGGCCAGTACCGGAGGTTTACTGGCTTCCTATTCTCACAGCTGGCTAATGTAACCGTTATCCTCGATACTGGCGATGAGGCGGACACGCAGGCCTCGACACA
>JALVJB010000201.1 GCA_027034115.1 Acidilobaceae archaeon
AGGAGGTATAAGGGTTGTAGCCCTGGGATGAGGGTCCCTCTGTTAACGTATTCTTGCCAGTTAGGTGCTAGTCCCCCTAAGCATTTCATCTATTATCTCCTCTGCCTTCTTTTTATCCCTCGGCTTGAACACCGCGTATAGCCGCTCTTTCTCGTCGAAGTCGACTCTTCCTCCGAGCCTGCTGGCGGTTGCCTCGCGGTCCTTCGTCGCCATGCTTCCGGTGAGGAGTATTGATAGCCTCTTCTCACCGTCGCTATACTCGGAGTAGACTATCTTGATCCTGCCGTCGCCCGAGTAGGCACTAACCCTGTTCTCTCTTGTCACGCCGCCTCCTAGTGTTAACTGCCTGACCTCCTTCCTGGTCACGTGGAGGCCCATCCTGCGAAGCCTCTCCTCAACCATTCCCTACTCACCTCTCCCTGGTCCTCCCCGCCTCGTGGTCCCTTGGAGTGCCGGACTGTTAATGGGGGGAGCGTCTATTCGCGGTAATCTCTTCACTACAGGGTTCTGGAGGGGGCAAGCGTCTTCATCCGCTCCCCCGGCCTAGTAGGTAGCATAGACTAGCAGATATAGGCGTCTCGGGGGCCTGGCCAACGCCTTTAACGACTACTCGGCATCCTAGGATGCTGGCGGAGTGATGTATTACTCCCGGACCGAGGATGAGGACTACTTACCCGGCTGACCGCCGACACCCTGTACTGGCCAGGATTTAATCCCTCCCCCGATGTTGGAGGGGTAGAAGGGAGCCTCGAGTTGGCCGGAGAGGACGCCATAGCCATTATCGGCGCGGGCCCTGCTGGTGCAGCAGCTGCTAGCGTGCTGGCTGGGAAGGGATTCGAGGTAGGGGTTTACGAGGCTAATAGGAGGCTTGGAGCGAAGCCTTGCGGTAAGGGAATTCCGAGCATCGGCGATTTACCCGTTAGGATACCTCGTGATAGTGTTGTGCGGAGGATTAAGGGGGCTGTTCTCTACGTCAATGGGAGCCTTGCCTTCGACGTGGAGGAGGGGCTTGAAGGTGTTATAGTGGATAAGGAGAGGATGCTTGAAGCGATAATCGTGGAGAGCGGGGCGGATCTAGTCCGGGGAGCAGTGTTTAAGCCTTCTAAAGGCGTTGTGAGAATCGGTGCCAAGTACGTCGAGGTTAAACGGGGCCTGCTAGCAGGCGGCCACGCCTTCTACCCGGGGGAGACAATTAACGCTATCCAGTACAGGTTGAAGTCCCCAGCGTTTGAAAGCCTAGACAAGCTCCTCATATACTTCGATACGTGGCTGATTGGCTACTACTACATATTCCCCGGACCCTCCAATGAGGCGGATGTAGGCGTGGGAGGCTTCGCAGGGTTCAATGACCTGCAAGTACTACTCGACAAGTTCGTAAAATCAAGCGAATACACTAGGAACGCCGTTATCCTAAGGAGAGAAGGGGCCAGGATAGCAGTGGGCGGAGTGGAACTGGGAACCACTGGCGGGCTCCCACGGATCGGAGAGGCGGCTGGCTTCGTGCTACCCCTCACCGGGGAGGGGATAAGGCCTAGCATGATCTCCGGGGCAGTCGCCGCAGAAGCACTAGCTTCAGGGAGGGACCCCCGGGATAGCATGGATAAGTCGAGCATAGCCCGTGGAGTCCGAGTGCAACGCCGTATACTCGAGAAGGTGAAGGCTATGGCCCCGGAGAAGAGGGCCAAGCTATTGAAGAGTATACCCGCCGAGGCCCACGCCATGATAGCGCTCGGCAAGATAGACAGGAGAAGCCTTGCTAGAGTGCTCGCCCGCCACCCCAGACTCTTAGCTAGGATAATAAGCCTCCTCTAGGCTACTAACTACATAGAGGGTTGCCGGGATTGGTTGATGAAAGAGACTTACAATTACTCCTCCTCCTAGAGGAAGACTCGAGGCAGGCCTGGAGGAGGATAGCCCGGCTACTAGGGGTTAGCGAGGCAACAGTATACATCCGGGTCAGGAAGCTGACGGAGCGGGGAATACTCGAGGGCTATAGTATAAGAGTGAACCCGGAGAAGCTCGGCCTGGGAGCCTGCGTCTACGTGATCGTGAAGGTTAGGGCCGATAAGCATAAGGCTGTTAAGGAGAAACTATCGCGTACCAGGTATGTTTATGAGGCCTACGAGATAAGCGGTAGCTATCATTTCCTCGCTAAAATAACCGCTCCTACCTACCAGGACGCTGCCGACATAGTTGACGAGATCATGGCTATGGACGGCGTTCTAGAAGTCCTATCATTCCCGGTGATGAGGAAGGTGAGGGTTAGCCCGGGCCTCATAAGGGACTACATCGACTGGAGCAGTGAGGGCGGTCGAGCGAGAGCCAGAGGCCATCGGCGAGCCTAGCCACGGTTTGCTACTCGTCATCCCGCCCTTTAGT
>JALVJB010000202.1 GCA_027034115.1 Acidilobaceae archaeon
AGGGGGACCCCTTTCTCCCCCGAGTCCAGCCACCGCTTAATGAGTTTATCATATATTGGGGCAACCTTGGGATCGCTGTAGAAGGCGGCCTTCCGCCAGGGGGACTCGTTATCCTCTATAAGCCCTATTAGCTCCTCCACTAGAGCGTCTCTCTCCAAGCCTTGTAACCCCCTAATGTAGGTGTAGTATTCAGGGATATTTTGCCGTTTGATGCTAGGCTTGGACCTCCTCCTGCATTCTCTTCTTCCACTCCTCTACAACGTCATAGCCGAATATGGCCTTGAGGAGCTCCCTGCCCTCGGGCGTCACGTAGTCCGGAGACCACGGGGGATCGAAGGTTATCTCCACCTCTACATCCTCTGCTTCCGGGACCATGTCCCGGATGGCCTCTTCCACATATGCCGCTATTTGCCCGGCTACGGGGCATCCTATGGCCGTCAGGGTCATGAGTATTTTTACATAGTACTTTCCGGGCTTGACTTCCTCAGCGGTTATCTCGTAGATTAGGCCGAGGTCGTAGACGTTAACTGGTATCTCGGGGTCGTATACCTCCTTGAGGGCCTTGATTATTTTGTCGATTATCTCCTTCGGCCCTCTTATTATCGGGAACTGCTTCTCTTCACCGCTCACCGACCACTCCCCTTAGTCAATCTGAGGCGAGGCAGGTCTTTTAAAGGAGAGTTTATGCTTGCCTCTGGAGCCTGCGCAGCATGACGTATAGCGATATGAAGGGGGATAAGGCTACAAGGACTAATCCTACTATGAAGACGGGCTTGAGAGAGGCTAGCCCCCCTATCACTGCTGTAAGTGTTCCGATCCCCGCTATCTCAGCTGTTAGCTTGACCTTCTCCCTTACAATTGATCTCCCCTGTTTCACCGCCGAGCCCCCTAGCCTTCTCGGCCACGTATTCTAGAACCCTCCTAGCCTTGGCCATCGCCTCCTCCCTGCTCTTACCCGAGGCTAGTACTCTTATCTCCAGCACGGGGCCCATCGTCTCGTGCCCCTTCGGGTGGCTTTTGAGGTATATCGAGTCCTCTAGTCTAGAGGCCTTCTTTATCCATGGGGCTAGACCGGACTCTGGGACCCCTTTAACGATGAAGCCGCAGTCGACCACCGCCTTGTGGGGAGCTATCTCGCTCAGCCTGGGCTCCACGTACTGCTCGAACATGGCTTTCATCTCGGCAGGCACGCCGGGTAGGCTGATGACAATGGTGTCTCCCAGGTCGAGGAGGGAGCCGGGTGCAGCGCCCACAGGGTTTGGTATGGCCTCTGCGCCTTCGGGGAGCATGGCCATTTTCTCTCTCTCCTTTGTTAGCTCGTAGCCTGCTCTCGCGTAGAACTCCTTGACCATCTGGTACGCTTTCTCATTCAATACTAGCCTCCTGCCCGCCGCACGGGCGACGCCCTCAAGGGTCATATCGTCATACGTGGGGCCCAGGCCCCCCGTGGTTATCACTATTCTAGCCCTCGCTATCCCCCTGCCAACCTCCTCCTCAATATCCTCGAGCGAGTCGGGTACAGTGATTACACGTTCTACCCTGAATCCTAGGAATGTTAGCTTCTCCCCGAGCCAGGCGGCGTTGGTATTCACTATCCTACCGATGAGGATCTCGTTGCCAACCGTGATTATCCACGCGTTAATGTTTTCCTCGGCCATGGCTATCCCCCACCATCCCGTTAAGGTTAGGTAGTACCCGCTTTCATCCCTTGGGCCCTTTTATCGGCCCCGTCGGCGGGTCGGCGCGCGCTTCATATAGGAGTGGCTGAGGGGTTAAGCGGTTTACCTCTGCCTCTAGTGTACCATGTCTAGTATGGTCTCGACATCGCCTTCCAGGGCATAGTGGACCTTAGTGAACTCGGAGCGGAACTCGGCTACCTCTCTCCTTACCTTGCCGGGGTCTTCGCCTTTTATGAGGACTCGGGCCATGAACTCCGCTATGGCCTTCATCTCGTCTCTCCCCATTCCGAACCTTGTCATCTCTTGTACTCCTAGCCTCAGGCCGCTGGGATCCTTGACTGCGCTGGGCGGATCCCATGGTAGGAGGTTCTTGTTAACTATAATGTTAGCCTCTTCTAGTAGCTTGGCCGCCTTGGCTCCTCCCCCTTGCTCGCGCACATCGACTAGTACTTGGTGGCTCTTAGTGTAGCCTAGATGCTCTCCTAGCACCTTGAAGCCCTGGGCCGCTAGTTCCTCTGCGAGGGCTCTAGCGTTGCTCACGGTGTTCTCAGCGTACTCCTTACCGTATATCGTCATTTCTATCGCGGTTATAGCCGTGGCCGGGATCCTGTGGAGGTGGTGGTTGCTGACGAACCACGGGAATATCGTTTTTGAGACCCTCTTGTAGAGGTCCTTATCAGTGAAGGCGATGAGGCCTCCCTGCGGGCCGGGGAAGGTCTTGTGGGTTGAGGCGGTCATGGCGTCTGCCCCGTGCTCTAAGGGGTTCCTCCACGCCCCTCCATAGATTAAGCCGAATACGTGGGCCGCATCGTAGACCAGCTTCCCCCCAACGCTATGGACTGCTTCCGCGATCTCCCTGACGGGGTGCGGGAACAGGTAGACGCTGCCGCCTAGTACTGCGAACTTTGGTTTAACTTCCTCGATTATCTTCACAGCCTTGTCTACATCGACGTTCATATTCTCCTCATCGTAGGGGAGGTCTACCTGCTCTATTCCAAGGGCTCCTAGCGTGCCGAACTTAGTATGGCTAACGTGTGCCCCCGCCTGTACCGGGGCTATTACGGCCTTGTCGCCGGGCCCGCCTAGCACCCTGAATACTGCGGCGTTAGCGATGGTTCCACTAGTGGCCCTTAGCTCTACTCCCACAGCTCCTAAGGCCCCGGCTATGTACTCGCTCGTAGCTACCTCCAGCTCGTCGATGTACCTAGTCCCCTGATAGTATCTCTTGAACGGCTTCCCCTCAGCGTACCTGTGCATGAAGTCTGAGGTATAGGCTTTCAAGGCTAGAGGGCTCATGACATTCTCACTGGCGATTAGGTTAATCGTCTCGCGGAGCCTCCAACGATTCTGATCCCTAGTCCGGGATAATACGAGGTCTAGGAGTTCCTCAGGGGTCAAGCTGATGCACCGGTTAAAGCTTCTATTCGCCAAGCGATAATAATATGCTACTATGGGTGGGACCATGCCACTCTACCCCATAGATCCAAGTGATAGGAAGCCCGTGGGAAGGACCGGCGAGACCGTTTCAGCTATAGGTATCGGGACATGGGCGATAAGGGACCCTCACTCCATGAAGGAAGCTCTAATCTACGCATTCACACACGGCATAGACAATGTCGACACCGCGGAAATGTATGGCAGCGGGGAGGCCGAGAGAATAGTTGGAGAAGCCGTCAGGGAAGTGGGTCGCGACAACGTCTTCATAACCACTAAGCTACTCCCCCACAGGTTCCGCTCTCCCGACCTGGCAGTTAAGGCTATGAAGGCTAGCCTCGAGAGGCTGGGAGTGCGCTACGTCGACCTCGTACTTATACACTGGCCAGACGACTATGCAAGCATCGAGGAGCAGGTTCGAAGCCTTGAGACGCTAGCTGAGAGGGGGCTTACCAGGTATATCGGTGTTAGCAACTTTGACGAGGACCTGCTGGCGAGGGCCCTGGAGGCTTGCAGGAAGTACGAGATAGTAGCAGACCAAGTACACTATAGCGTTGTTCACCGCTACCCTGAGAGAGGCTTGCTCAACCTCGCGATCGACAAGGGAGTCCTTGTACAGGCCTATACGCCCCTGGAGAGAGGGAGGGTCGCGGAGATACCTGTCCTCCGCGAGATAGGGGAGAAGTATGGTAAAACGCCTGTCCAGGTGGCCCTGAACTATCTCATCTCTAAGCCGATGGTCTCCGCGATACCGAAGTCTGAGAGGGTGGAGAGGGTTAGAGAGTTCATAGGAGCCATGGGCTGGAGGCTGAGCCCAGAGGACTTGGAGAAGCTAGAGGGATTACCTCCGGTATAAATCGTGTTACCTGGGTATACGCCGGTATGCCTCTTATTTACGGCGGCCCCGGCAATACTTCCGGTCGGGGGCGTCTAGTGGACCAAGTATCCCACTCTCAAACACGGCCGAGCATAAAGGTGAAGCTAACAGGCACCGCAACACTAGAGCTTACAAGGATTGCCTGGGAGATCTCAGAGAAACTGTGGAGAGAGTACGGGATAGACCTCCTAGTCGAAGACGAGCCAGTCTACCTAGTGAACCCCACCATGGGCGTTAACACCGGTGACGGCTTAATCGAGCTCTCCATTGAGACAAGCAAGGGGCTCGAGAGAACCTATACCCTCCCCGTCGACCTAGGGGATACTTACGAAATAGCTGAAAAACTAGAGGACCTAGTACTAAGGACCCTGCTCCACGGCGAGCCAGTAGTGTCAGCGAGCTTTGAGGATCCATTCGACACTAATAGGCCCAGTTATCTAGAGGTAGCTCTAATCTAGCCCTTAGCTTCCGGATCCTACGCTTCAAACCGTCTTATAACAAAGTAACTCCCCAATGTCTTAATGCCACCTACTAGCTGGCTCTCTCTGCGCATTTAAGAGGCCTTTAGCGTGTGCGACGATGTGGTGTAGAAGATCCTTTGGAGTGTAGAATAGAGCGTTGCAGTAGGGGCACCTGTATAGACTGCCCTCTTTTCTAGCGCGAATAATAGATCCGTTATACTCTATTATTACGGATTCTTCTCCCTGTTGGCCTCTCATCATCTTAGGATCCCCTCGAGGGCCTAGGGGTCTCCCCAGAGTATGATTCTGGTTTCCCTATTAATTAACTCCCAGGCAGAACAATCAGTTACCACTGGGTGGTTGAGGCGGGCTAGAATAGTGGGAGGTTCAGGTGTCGGAGAATGGATATTGTAGAGGCGCTCCGCGATAAGGGCTTCAGGGTGGTTTGCGAGCCGGAGGCTGTCTCGCCCACTCTGAGGAGGAGAGTGCTGCAAGGCCCCTGCCTCTTCTCGGGAACACTGGGACCCCTGAGGATCAATGGGGTCCTAGTGCTAGTCGATTATGCTACGAGCGATGTCGTGAAAGAGCTGGCTATGGTGAGGTTGAAGAAGGGGGTCCCCCTGGCGCTAGTAGTCTCAAGGGATCCTCCTCCGAGAGAGTTAGAAGAGCTAGCGAGCATCCTGGGTGTTGGAGTAGTCCAGGCAGAGTTCAAGCCTTCGAGGGAGGGCGGGCCCGTCGAGTACGTGATTCTCCCGGAGATAAACGAGGAGGCGGCTAGGAAGATCTTCGAGACCAGGATTAGGAGTAGCTTGGCCGGGATACTGGGAGGCGTGTTATCCTCTAAGAAGGTAGTCTTCGCTGGTAGCAGGCTTGCCTACATAGTGGTCGCGTGCTACGACGTGTTACTCCACATTAGGGAGCACGGAGAGGTTCTGGAGGCCCAGAGGAGTAGTCTGTGCTTTGAAACTGCTACTGGTAGCCTTGTGGGCGTTGAGAAGGGCCGGTTAAGAGTAAGGGAGGAGTTCTCGAGGCTCGGGGAGCTCAACGAGGAGGCGATTCGGATACTCGAGATAATAGCTAGTGGGGGCAAGGTCACCATGGCCGAGATAGTAGAGCACTTCGGCGACCCTGAGAGGGCTAGGGTGCTCGTGGACTTCCTAGTAGAGCTCGGCCTCGTAGAGCCGGACTATGAAGGCTTCTTCCACGTCGTGGAGCCCAGGATCGAGGACTACGTGAGCCTCAAGGAGTACTACTCGGGCAAGGGCAAGCTAGTAGAGGGCAGGCCTGCGAAGTGCGCCCGCGTGATAGAACCAGTCTTCGACCTCTCAATACTGGACAGGATAGTGAGGGCTTTCGGCCTCGTAGAGTCTGAGAGCCTAGTGTACTATCCAATCTATGTTGGAGTATTCCGCAAGTACAAGAACCATAAGAAGTACGTGGACACGGCAGTTATAATAGATGGAGTGACAGGGGAGAGGCTCGAGGACTTGGAGGAGATCCTCGTTGATAGCAATGCGATCTACCAGTTGGACGAGATAATAGAGGAGGTTGCTAAGAACGTTAAGACGGAGTGCCCGGAGGGCTCGGAACCGGCTCGACCCGCTCACAGCCCCTCTGGAGAGGCTCCACAGGGAGCGGGCTAAGGGTTCCTCACGGCCACACTTTACTGTGCCCCGCCTCACCGTTCCGCCGTCATCTTCACCCCCCACCACGGGGTCTCGGCGGACGTGAGACCGGCGGGGCCAACTCAATATTACTAGTAGGGCCCACGGGGCGATTTATCATCTACTCTCCCCTGGGGGACCCTCACCTTTTATCCTCTAGCAAAACGTACCACGGCTATTGGGATGCCCGCATTGGCTCGGGAGGATGCCGAGAACGCTTTGAACGCTATGGGTGAAATCGCCCGCTTCATAGAGGAGGCCTCTAGGATAATAGATAAGGAGGAAGTCTCAAACTTCATAGACCTCCTCGCCGAGGTCTACGGGGATCCTAGAAGAAAGGTTCTCGTCATGGGCGCGGGGCGTAGCGGCCTAGTAGGCAAGGCTTTCGCCATGAGACTGCTCCACCTCGGCTACAACTCCTACGTGCTTGGCGACACGATAGTGCCCAGTGTTAGGAGGGGCGACGTCGTAGTCGCCATATCGGGTAGTGGTAAGACCAAGCTGATAGTCACGGCGGCGGAGGCCGCCAAGCAGGTCGGCGCGACAGTAGTAGCTATAACCACGTACCCGGATAGCCCCTTGGGGAGGCTGGCGGACCTAGTGGTTAAGGTCCCCGGCAGGACGAAGCATAGCAGGCTCGACGACTACTTCGCCAGGCAGATCCTCGGCATACACGAGCCCCTCGCACCCCTCGGGACCCTCTTCGAGGACACGGCCCTAGTATTCCTAGACGGCGTAGTGTACGCCCTCATGGAGAGGCTCCGGGTAAGCGAGGACGAGATGAGGAGCAGGCATGCCAACATCGAGTTATAGGAGGGGGACCCTCCTAGCACCCTTCGACCCCTGGAACAGCCCCCTATGCACCTGCCCCTTCAAGCTAAGCCTAAACCCCTA
>JALVJB010000203.1 GCA_027034115.1 Acidilobaceae archaeon
CGATTGTGGCTGAGGCTAGGGCTTGGAGTGTTGTCCATTCAAGTATCCATGGGAGGTTTATCCTGTGGAGTATGCTCGCCTTGGCCCCGGGCAGGTATAGCGTGAGGAGGATGGGGGGAGTGATGTAGGAGAGTACTACTATTATTGTTAGCGCCCTGAGCCATCCTGGTAGTTTCCTGTAGAGTAGCGCGTACTCGGGCGGCCTCAACACGCAGCTCCACGCCTGGGTTTTACTTTGAGGCCATTAACTGTGTCCATGTTAGTAGCCAGTTCTCGTAGTTCTTGCTTATCTCGTCGGGGGTGTAGAGGTTGTTTACTACTATCTCGGCGTCTTTGAGTGTTAGCGCGTACTTGTAGTAGCTGGGTAGCTGGACCTTGCTATTGGCTGGTAGCATCCACTGGTTGCTGGGTATTAGTGACTGGATCTCTGGGGAGAGGAGCCAGTCTACGAACTTCTCCGCTAGCTTGGTGCCGGGCTGTCCTTTAACTACTAGGGCTCCCTCTACTTGGAGCCACGCGGTAGGCTTTCCATTGTAGTAGATTAGGGTCGCCTTGAGGGTTGGCTCGCCCTTGTTCTCCCAGGCGCTATATGCGGGGTCGGTCCCGTAGCTTACTACTATAGCCCTCGTGCTACCCTTTCTTAGGAACTCGTCGTAGGCTTTACCCCAGCTTGGCGCTACGTAGAGGTAGTTCCTGGTCTTCTCCCACCAGGTGGTCCAGTTCTTCCCCTCGAGCTTCTCCGAGACTCCTATCTCCCAGAAGAGGAAGGCTAGGCCTGGGCTACTCTTGGTGGGGTCTTCGACTATGAGCCTGCTGGCTATGCTGGGTTTTGCGAGGTCTTCGAGTGTCGGCTTTGCTAGTATGCTTGTGATGTTTGCTGGTAGCCTGGAGGGGTCGTATACTATTGCTATTAGGCCGTAGTCTATTGGCGTGACGCACTTCTCCGGGTCGAGGGCTTTAGCCACGTCTTCTGGCACTGTCTTCTCGGCGACTGGGCTGTAGTAGCACTGGATTATCCCGGCCTTCCTAGCCTCGTGTATGAGGAGGTTGTCCACGCCTATGATGAGGTCGGCCGTTCTTACTCCTCTCTTGTACTCGTTTATTGCTGCTAGGAGGGCTGTCCTTGCGTCGTCAAAGGTCCTAACTTTGACCTTTACGTGGTATTTCTGGCCGAAGGCGTCGAAGACCTTGGCCCATGTCTGGTTGGGGTGCTCGCCCCAGGCCATGAAGTCGCTGTACACGTAGATGACTAGCTCGTTGCTGGAGCCTCCCCTGCCAGCGTAGAGGTAGTATGCGAATCCCCCGATTATGATTACTATGACTATGAATCCTAGTACTGAGAGCGCTGTCTTGTTCACTGCTTCCACCATAGGTGGGGGTCCCTCGGCGGGATAGTAAAATCGTTTATCATGGTATTGATAACAGGGTTATCTTAGGCCTGGGCTCGCCAGGTCTTTCAAGTGGCCAGGGAGTATCTCCTCGAGGCCTAGGCGTAGCAGGGTGTAGCTAGCCGGGATACCCCTCGAGTTCCAGCCCCTGCTGGCATAGTACTCCCTCCTCATAGCGTTGAAGGCCTCCCTATCGATGACCTGGCCCCTGCTGGGACCATCGCTTATCGGCTCACTGTAGAGCCTCTCCGGCAGTGCATCGTCCCTCTCGGGGTTAAGGCCTAGCCAAAGGTTAACCAGCCTCTCCAGTGTGACCGTTCTCTCGCCAGCCTCGAGCAGGTCTCCAGGAGCAAGGTCCATGCCCGTTACGGCCCTCCAGAAGGGGGCTACGTTCTCGGGGTGTAGCGTGTAGCGGGAGAACTTGCATATCCCCGTGTTGTCGTAGAATGCCATCAGGTCCTCGCCAGCCTTCACGAGGAGGGCCTTGCCCTCGTAGGAGAGCCTGTCAACGCCGCTGAACCGCCAGAGGCTCCCGGGTAGCTCGAAGGCGTAGGCCCCGCTCGTCAGGTGGTCTGCGCCCCTGCTCGCAACGGCGTATCCAAGGGCCATACCGCGGAGGCCTCTTGCATCGTAGGCCGGGGGCTCTAGGCCCTTCACGTGTACCGCGAGCTCGCCGCCCCTTCCACCGAGGCGTTCCACCGCCGCCCTCACACCATCTGCCAGCAGGCTTCCGAGGGTCCCTCTCCGGTGGGCCATGTCTATGATTAGGCGTCGTATTGCCTCATAGTCGCCCCAGCCTGGGGGTCCCTCAATGATCCCCTCCTCTCCAGCGTGGATGGCCCATGCTATCGTGGCTCCCAGGCTAATGGTGTCGAAGCCGAGCTCGTCCGCCAGCTTGTTGAGCGATGCTATCTCTTGTATACTGCACATCCCTATGTTAGTGCCGAGGGCGTACACCGTCTCATACTCGGGCCCATCGACCCGCC
>JALVJB010000204.1 GCA_027034115.1 Acidilobaceae archaeon
ATAATAGCTGGCGGCTTCGCGGGCATAGTCGTCGGCCTTGCCACTCAGAGCACCCTCAGTAATCTTGTCAGCGGCTTAATGCTTCTAATCGAGCAACCCCTGCGAATAGGGGATCCCGTCACTGTTAAGAGCTATTCCGGAATAGTGGCCGGGATGAACGTTTTCTCAACACTCATAAGGACATGGGAGGGACCTATCGTTAGGATTCCCAATAATGACGTCTTCAACACTGTAATAGTTAACTATAGCAGGATGAAGGCGAGGAGGGTCGAGTTCACCATCGGGGTACACTATGACACTGACATCGACTATGCGTCCCGCGTTATTAAGGAGTTGATGGCGGATCACCCCCTATGCCTAATAAACCCCTCTCCGGAAGTCTTCGTGGAAGATTACTCTGACAGCGCTATAAAGCTTAGAATGAGGTGCTGGGCTCCAACACAGGCATGGTTCGCTACCAAGGTAGACCTTCAGACTAAACTCAAGAAGCACCTCGACGAAGCCGGCATAGTCATACCCTACCCACAGTTAGACTTACACGTCAAGGAGGAGGTCAGGGTCAGCCTCAACAAGGGAGACGGTAATAGTTAGAAACCGTTTCAGGTAGTAAGTAATTATAGTATTAGACCACCCCCTCCATCTCTCTCCCTAGGGAAACTGGTAGTGAGCGCTGAGGAGGCGACCGCCACAACACTATTAGAGAACCTGAAGGGCTGCGATAGACTCGTAGCACTGCTAGGAGCGCCTAACACTGGCAAAAGCGTCCTCTACAACACCCTGACAAAGGGTAAATCGAGCGTCGCCAATTGGCCCGGCGTAACGGTAGACCTGCATATCGGCAGGATCCGGACCCGCTCCAAAACAATCTGCATTCTAGACTTGCCCGGCGCCTATGGACTCGTCCCTAGCAGCCCAGAGGAGAATGTGACTCTCGAGGCCCTCCTAGAGCTAAAGCCCCACCTTATAGTGGCGCTGCTGGACTCTACAAACCCCGATGCCGGAATCAACCTCGTAGTCCAAGCGATAGAGGCCTTCGACGGCCGAGTCATTGTAGCACTCACTAAGCATGCTCTGGCGCACGCGATGGGAGTCCACATCGACATCGGACGCCTACAAGCCCTCCTTGGAGCCCCAGTAGTACCTGTCTCGGCTCTAGAAGGGCTAGGCCTCGACAAGCTCTTAGAATTCATACTGGGCGAGGAACAGGCAAACCGCTATACAGGCCTCCGCATAGACTATGGCTTCCTCGAAGAGGACGTTAAACGCTTGGAGAATAACGAGTTCGTTGCTAGAGCCTCCAGGGAGTTCTCAGTCACAAGACGATGGCTCGCCCTCCAGATAATAGGTAAAAGCGAGGCAGTACTCAGGGTATTGGAGCGACACGGGTATAGCGAGCTAGTAGCACTCTCCGGGAAAATATATGAGAGAACCCTCTCTAAACTGGGGGTCCCTCCAGAAGTCTACATCGCGGAGAAGAGGCTTGCATTTATCGAACAGATTATGCGGGACACCGTTGTTAGGAGGACGCCTGCAAGCAACGTTTGGCAGAGAATATCGAATATCCTACTGCACCCTGTGGCTGGCCCCATAGCTAGTATCCTAGGACTCTTCGCCACGTTCGGCGCTGTGTTCTCCGTAAACACTGGGTTCCCCCTCAACATCCTGTTCGACTGGCTGGGCTGGAAGGGCGCCGCGGAATTCCTAGATAAGTACAATCTCTCAGCGCTCCTCATAGACTTCTTCAACGCTATAGGCGACATGCTTAGGCCGCACATCCCGCCGCCATGGAACGGGTTAATAGCCGACGGAGTCATAGGTGGAGTGGGCTTCGTGTTGAGCTTTCTCCCCCTGATAATCCTAGTCTACTTCTCGCTAGGAATACTCGAGGATTCGGGCATAGCCACGAGGATGGCGATAAGCTTCCACCCCCTCTTCTACCGGTTCGGATTGTCTGGCAGGAGCGTGTTCCCCCTAATGCTGGGCCTCGGCTGCAACGTGCCAGCCGAGTTCGCCACCCGGGGACTCCCGGAGGAGGAGAGGTTTAGAGCCGTCTTCGCAGTACCCTTTATACCGTGCCAGGCCAGGCTCGCCGTTATAATAGCTATCACAAGTATTCTTATCAAAGGCGTAGTCGCGCAGACGCTAGCCGTAACGGTCATCTACACGGAGGCACTTCTAGCCGCCTTAATGACCGCGTGGATAGCCTCACGCATAATACAGCCTAGGATCTACAAGGAGAGGGGGCTCCCCTACGAGGCTAAGCCCGAGCTGATAATGGAGCTCCCACCCGTCCACAGGCCCCACCCGAAAGTCATATGGTGGTATATTCGCGACAATACTATCCATTTCCTAAGGAAGGCTGGCACGGTCATATTCCTTCTAGCTATAATCACCTGGGGCTTACTCTACTACGGCCCCAACGGCTACACGGTGAACCCCGCGGAGAGTTACGGCGGCATCATAGGCGAGTGGGTCGGCGACCTAACGCACCTAATAGGCGTGAGCGAGGACAGGGACCAGATATTAGGAGTAGCACTACTAGACGGGCTAATAGCCAAGGAGGGAGTTCTAACCGCCATCGCTATATCAACGGGAGTCGGCCAGGAGTCGTTACAAACGGCTATCGAGAGCCTAGGCCTCACAGCGTCCCAAGCCCTAGGATTCCTCGTATTAATAACGCTATACTTCCCATGCATCGCCACCCTAGCCGCTATGAAGAGCATAGTGAAGTCGTGGAAGCCGGTCCTGGGATACGCAGTCTACTCCATACTCGTAGCTATAGTCTTCGCCACGGTAACATACCATATAGCAGCTTTACTCGCAGGTGCCTAAACCATGAATAAACGCGTTGCAGGGCGCATAGAGGAACTCCTAGGGTTCCTTAGGCGCGGATACACGCTAAAAGAAGCTGCTGTAAGGCTAGGAATCAGCGAGGATGAAGCGAGACTCATATACTATACTCTAGCCGCCCAAGGGCTAGTGAAGATAATCCAGCCTAAGACCCGGAAATGCTCATGTGAAGGATGCCCATTTAGGAAATACTGTACGCTAAGCATTAAGGGGAGGGTTGCGAGGAGGAAAAGCTAGGCTATCTCCGTGGAGCCCGAACTTTTCCGAGTAGTGCTTTCACAATAACCATTCTCTGCACTTCATTAGTGCCATCGCCTATCTCTATCATTTTAATGTCCCGATAGTGTCTTTCAACCGGGCTCTCCTTACTATAGCCTATGCCTCCCAGGACTTGCATAGCCATCCTGACGAGGTCCACGCCCCACTTCGCCGCAGCTAGTTTAGCGATGCTACTCCACATCGGGTAGTCGTCATCGCCATTGTCCACCTTGACGGCAGCGGTGTAGATTAGGGTTCTAGCAGCCTCCAGGCGTAGCTTCATCTCAGCTAACATGTACTGGACCATTTGGTGCTCGACCAGCGGCTTGCCCATGGACTCTCTCTGTTTGGCGTAGTTTAAGGCCTCGTCGAAGGCTGCTTGCATGACGCCTAGCCCAGTAGCCGCCGTGATTATTCTTCCCTCATTGAGAGCGTCCATTACTATCTTGAAGCCCTTATTCACCTCTCCTACTAGGTTCTGCTTGGGCACCCTACAACCCTCGAATACGACCTCGCTCGTCCCGCTGCCCCGGTAGCCCATCATCTCGAGCTTGGATACCTCGATACAGTCGGACTTGTCTACAACGAATAGAGAGACGCCTCTATGCCTATCCTCCGGCTTCCCAGTCCTCGCTGCTACTAGAAAGAAGCTGGCATACGGCGAATTAGTTATGAAGGTCTTCCTCCCATTTATAACCCACTCGTCGCCGTCTAAGACAGCTCTAGTCGTTACGGCGGCCGCATCTGTGCCGCAGCAGGGCTCTGTTAGGGCGAAGGCTCCTATCTCGCCATTCGCGAGGCGCTCCAAGTATTCGCGTTTTAATTCGTCGTTAGCGTAGTGGACTAGCGGGTAGGCTACCATTGTCCCCGACACAGTAGCCATTATTGACACCGCACTACTGTACCGGGCGAGTTCCTCTACCACTACTGCGCTCTCTAGGGTTGAGAGGCCTGGCCCACCATACTTCTCGGGGACTCTAAGGGCGAAGTAGCCCATCTCAGCCGCCGCCCTGATAACGTCATCTGGGACTATGTTCTCGCGGTCTATCCGGACGGCTACGGGTGCAAGGTATTTCTCGCCGAATTCTCTAACACTATTACGCAAAACACGTATGTCCTCTGAGTCAAAAACATTATTCATTACGAGGGACACCGGTTACTTGTTAATCCCTAACTCGATAATAACCGTTGATAGATGTAGGATAATAACGCTGGGGGCTGTGAGGCGGAACCCGGGAACTAGAGCCTTCAAACCGGTAATGATGACTGCTCGTTCACCGAGCCCCCAGGCTTTATAAGGGCGAGCTCTCCGGCTCAACTAGAGGGTGTCTAAGCGTGAGCGTGAACTATGCAACCCTTGGTGAGCTTAAGAAGGGTAGCTATATCGTGATTGACGGCGAGCCTTGCAGGATCGTGGAGATCTCGAGGGCTAAGACGGGTAAGCATGGAAGCGCTAAAGCGCACGTGGTCGCTATCGGCATCTTCAGCGGGCAGAAGAAGACCCTAGTCGCCCCAGTGGATACTCGTGTGCAGGTCCCGATTATCGAGAAGAGGCTAGGCCAGATACTCGCTGATATGGGCGACATGCTGCAAATCATGGATCTAGAAACCTATGATACGTTCGAAGTCGAGAAGCCTAGCGATGACCCCAACCTTCTCGAAAAACTACAGCCAGGAGTCACTGTTGAATACTGGCTGATAATGGGTAGACCGAAGATTATCCGAGTAAGGGAGAGGAGCACCTAGCACCTCACGGGAGGCAGACCACTCCAAATCCTATCTAAAATAATATTTAATATAACAGTAGTCCTCCACACCCCCCAATTACGAACCTCGTAAAAGAGGTCTTCTCCCAGCTCGCATTCAACGCCGCGGTGCAGGCAGGCGACTACGGGCGGCTCCATCCTCGTAATATATAGTTTCTGGGAACCGGTACGTGCATGCCTGATCTCGATCTTCACACCCTTCTCGGGGATTAGCGGATTCTCGGAGAGGAGCGCTCCCAGTTTTTTGCCCCGGAGGACTGCACGAACCCACCCCTCACTTGTATCGGCATCCGGGCGTAGATGGCGGATCTTGTCGCCCGGAGCAATAATCCACTTGGCTCCTATCCTGACTTGGGCTAGTGTGTCTCTCCTTGCATTATTGCTTATGAGGAGGGAGTAGACTAGGAACCTGGCGGCGTCATAAGTGTTTCTGGGGTCCGGGTATAGGAGTACTCGCTTGTACTTGTCGACCTCGTCTAGCGTCATGTTAGCCCCAGCCTTCTTAGAAGCCTTCTATCCCTCCTTATCCTCTTCATCATTACTTTAAGGTTCTTGTAGTATGCGAGTAGCTCTCTCACGTCTTCAGTTGTGGTCCCGGAGCCGATGGCTATCCTCCTCATCCTGCTCCTGTCTATTATCTCGGGCTTGTCTAGCTCCTCATAAGTCATACTCTCGATAATAGCGAGCCACTTCTTTATCTTCTCCTCCCCCAGCCTAGCGGTATTATCGTCGAGCTTCGCTATCAGGCCGAAGCCTGGGAGCATTTGGAGAACCTTGGAGAGCGGCCCCATTTTTCTCATACTCTTCAACTGCCTGTAGATTATTCTCATGTTTATTTTACCCTTCAATATGTCTTCTGCGGCCTTCTCTAGCTCTTCGGCTTCTTCGAGGCCCTTCAGCTTTTCTAGGAGCGACTCTATGTCGCCCATGCCGAGTATTCTGCCGACGAACCTTGTTGGGCGGAAAGGCTCTAGTTCGTCGATCTTCTCCCCTGTACCAATGAATTTAACAGTAGCTCCCGTAGCAGCCGCAGCGGAGAGTACTCCTCCTCCGCGCGCCGTGCCGTCCATCTTGGTTACTATGAGGGATCCTACGGGTGTTGACTCATGGAACCTTTTGGCTAGGTCGTAGGCTTTTTGCCCTATTGCAGCGTCGATAACCAGTATTACTTCGTCCGGTTTGACTGCGTCGGCTATTTGCTTCATCTCGTGGAGGAGCGCTTCTTCGCTTCCAAAGCCGTGGCGCCCGGCAGTATCCACAATTATTATCTCGGCTCCTCTATCGAGCGCATATTTTACTCCTTTCTCTGCGATCTTTGCGGGGTCCCCCTTATCCTCTCCGTAGAATATTGCTCCCGCCTGGTCGGCTAGTGTCTTCAACTGATCCTTGGCTCCCGGTCTATAGGTGTCTGTGGAGACTAGGGCTACCTTGTATCCCCGCCGTGCATAGTAGTAGGCTAGCTTACCCGCCGTCGTGGTCTTACCGCTGCCCTGTACTCCTACGAGTAGAATAATCCAAGGTGTCTTTGGAGGAAGTATCTGAGGTTTCCTATCGCCGCCGAAGAGCTTGGATAACTCCTCGTATACTATTTTGATAAACCATTCTCGCCTGCTCGCTCCGGGAGGGGGTGCCTCCTTCTGGGCCCTCTCTTTTATCCTCTTTGTCAGGTCGAAGACTAGTTTTACGTTGACGTCTGACTTTATCAGTTCTCTCTGGAGGTCTCGTATGAACTCTTGTACCGCCTTCTCGTAGGTGCCTCCGCCTTTCAGGAACTTTGTTACTGCTTTTCTAACACCGTCTAATACCATTCCTACTCCTCGATTAGCCTATTGGGTGCTTGTGGAGGAGAAAAGTGTGTGGTTACTCGCTGGTTATCCTAGCATTAGATACTAGTATGTGCGGTAGCCTTGTAGGAGTGGAGACCTCCCACCACTGGATCTGCCAGAGCGTGGCTCCAACGCCTTCAATATTGCTTAGCAGCCTTCTCATTGAATCAGCTATTCGCACCCGACTAGTACAGCCAACGGGTTTCCCATCCTCTACTATGATTACCGCATCTCTGGCTACTGTTGAGAAGAGGCCTTCAGGGTAATTCTGGAACCTCGTGTACCAGTTGTTAGTAATGTACAGGCCGTCTCCTAGGGCTTCCAGCATTTCATCGTCTTTTAGATCGCCGGGTGCAACGTCTAGGTTGAAGGGTTCTGGCATGAGGAGGCCGGCATTACCCGTAGTTTTGGCCCCGAATAGTTTCGCTGTCTTCGAGTTGTGCAGTATGTTTTTCAGGACTCCCTTCTCGATAACCGGTTTATCCCTTGTCGCTACCCCCTCATCATCGAATAGCGAGTAGCCTGGAAGCTCTCTGTCGCGGGGCTTATCAAGGATGGTTAACTTCTCGGAGGCTACTATTGCTTCGAGGTCCTCTTTCTTGAAGAAGCTGAACCCGAATAGTACGGCTCCACCGCTAGCGGATCTTGCAACTACTTCTAGAAGATTTCCTGCAACCATCGGAGACAGGAGGACCCTATAATTCCCCGATTCAATCTTTCTCTTGGGCAGGCTCGAGCACTCCTCCGCGAGCCTTGCCGCTGCTCCAACCGCTTTCTTAGCAATGTCCGGCCTGTACATGGTCGATGTCCAGCTCCACTGGCCGCTTGAATCTTCGTCGGCGAATACTCTCATATAGCCGTTGAAGAGGGTTCTCTCGCCGTGTAGGCTGGCTTTGTTACTGTTTACTAGTACTCTCTCTTCTCTTGCAAGTCTTATTGTTCCAGCCCAGTTCCTGGCCTGGTCTAGTTCTAGGTCTTCAGAGACCCTACTAAGGTCACCGCTCTCGACTATTTCGATGACCCTCTCATCAGTATTCTCGTAGTCTTGCCCCGTTGGCTCTGGTAGTGGAGCGTACAGGGGTGAAGGCGAGAGTGTCGCGAGTATAGTGTCAAGTTTCTCAAGGACTTCTCCTGGACTGGTTGAGCTTAGTGATGTCTGGAAAATCTTTCCGTTCTTTGTAACGTAGACGGTGATAGTATACCTGTTCCATGACTGCGTCACGCTAGGCTCTCCATTGGCTAGTTTCAACATTATTTCTTTCTCGTTTCCAACTATTACCTCGTACTCCTCGAAACGATCCCTAAGGGTTCTCGCAGAAGCCTCGGCTAGCTCCCATAACGTCACTTTATCATCACCCCCCTAAGCCTTATACTGGGGCCACCCATCCACACAGGGACTCCCTGCGCTGGTTCCCCCTTACCACAGGTTCCAGCGTAGAAGCGGAGGTCACTTCCCACGGCGTCAATACTCGAGAAAAACTCGCGAGTATTCACCTCGAGCGCGGGGTTTCTCACCGGCTCCTCGAGGCGGCCGTTCCTTATCTTATAGGCTTCGAATCCGACGTAGCGAGCTACCCATCTGTAGTCGTCAATGTTCCATTCCATGTATTTCTTGATGTAAACACCGTCCTTGACATCCTCGATTAACTCCTCTAGGCTATAATCTCCCGGGGCCATGTAGGTGTTAGCCATTCTAATAATCGGCTCGCTCCACCACTCCTCTGTCCTAGCGGAGCCATTGCTATGAGTCCCCATTATTGCGGCTGTCTCACGGTTGTGGAGGTACTCGTTTAGTACCCCTCTAAGTATGAGGTACCGGGGCCTAGCTGGTACTGCCTCATCGTCGTAGAGGTAGAATCCATAACTGCTTGGGATAGTCGGGTCGTCTATTACGGTGACCAGGTCGGAGCCTATCTTCTCGCCCGGCATGATCCTCCTCCTATAGCTGAGGCCTGCTTGGGCCGCCTCGCGCCCCAGAACTCTATCCGCCTCACTAGGGTGACCTATGGACTCGTGCATGGCTAAGCCAACGACTTCCGGTCCTAGTACTACGTCCATTCTACCCTTGGGCGGAGTCTTTGCGTTTCTAAGGTAAAGTTCAAGGCTTCTCAAGTCGTCTTCGACGACTTGTATAACTCCCAGCTCGTCTATTAGCTCTAAGCCTCCGGAGCCGCCTATCTGTTGCCACCTGTTCGCCCTATTACCCTCTGAGGATGCTGTTATGGAATAGAATACTTCTAGCCTGGGTATTCTCGATTCCACGAGGCCTCCGTCGCTAGTAGCTAGGCTCTTTTCCTCGATGCTATACGATAGGCCTAGTAGGAAGCTGTCTATGTTAACCTTGTATTTGCTTAGGTCGATAGACTTGTATAATTCGACTGCAAGCTTGAATAAGTCCTCGCCGCCACGTTCTTCCGGGTCTTTCCTTGCAGAGGCCTCATACCTCGCCCTGCCCAACCTCTCATCGCTCATCTCAACGCTCTTGGAAACAAGACTAGCGGTTGTCTTTGCATGCCTCACAGCTTTCTCAACCACATTGACAATATCATGCTTCTCTAGAGAGTCTGTCGCAGAGAATCCGAGGGACCCTCCTGCGATAACCCTAACGCGGACACCTTCCGATAGAGTGTAACTCGCTGTAATGGGAGACCCGTTCATTAAGATTATTTGAAATCCTTTAACCCTGTGGAAGGCGGCCTCCCCATATGATGCCCCCAGAGCTAACGCCTTGTCGACTAGGGGCGTTAGCTCTTCTGGCGTTAGGATCAACCGTTGAAACACCAAGAATCCCTATGTATCGGAATAAAATATAAGTCTAGGCCTCATCCGCTATGAAGAGCTTCATTAAGCCTTGAGAGAAACGCCTTATACGATTTCCAGGCCTTCTCGCTTGAAACAGTCGGCTCCCGGGAAACCCTGTATTTCTCTCCAAATAGGCTACATGCGAATGCCGGGAGACCCCTCGTTAAACCGCTAGTGTACCCACCTTCCAACACTACGATTACAGGCACTGAGAGATCCCTAACACCGTGTCCTATCCGGGCGAAGGTATGCTCGGTCGCCCGCATGGAAGCGAAATCGCCGATATAAGCATCGAAGCCAGCTGAGACAACTAGATAATCTGGGTTGTAATTCCTTAAGATGTCTAGGGCGACTCCTACGGCGTCTATGTAGATATCGTCGCCGGAGCCCGGAGGCACTACGATATTCGCTTTGCTCCCCCTGATCCCGCCAGTATCCTCCGGGAAGCCTGTTCCGGGATAGATTGTCGCCGGGTCCTGGTGGATATCGACGTGGAGAATACTGTCCCACCAGAGGATCTCCTGAGTACCATTCCCATGGTGAAGATCGAAGTCCAGTGCTGCTACCCTACCATACTCGGATAATCTCCTCGCAATTAACGCGGCCGTGTTGAATATACAGAAGCCGAGGGTCGGCGCTCCCATAGCTGGCCCCCTCTTCCCAGCATGATGGCCAGGCGGTCTTCCAAGGATAATGGCGAGCCCTCCATCGACGGCAGCGTCTACGGCTACATCTACAGCGCCGGCGAGTCTTGCTAGGGCCTTAGGGGTTCCAGGTGAGACATAGGTGTCGGGGTCTATCCAGGCGGGCGAGGGAGACTTTGAGGCTTCCAGCACTACTTGCATGTAGTCACTATCATGCACTAGTGAATAAGCTTCGAAAGGATCCCTTCGTGGGGGAGTAATAGCTTCAATCGAGCTTCCGCAAGAGTCCAGGAGGGCTCTTAGTGCTACTCGTAGGCGTTCGGGGTTCTCTGGGTGGGGGTAAGGGGATGGATCGTGGAGTAGGAAATCGTCGTGATATATGAGGTAGAGGCCTCTGCGATGCGGGGTTTCCTCATCGCCGTTCCCGGCTCGATCATCGAGGTTCGACTTCATCGGCTCACCATTGAGAAGATGAGGGATGGGGTCTAATTTACCTGCTTTCTCCGGGTCCAGCTTCATTGAATTTTGATATTAGGGCGTGGCATAGTATCACGTTTTCAACTATTTCTATGATCCTAGCTATGTCTATTATTTTTGCTAATAGGTATGCGAATGCTGGGGAATCGTTCTCCACTACCTCCCTGAGGTTCCCTTCTAGGTCTAGTATGCTCCTAACCTTCCAGTAGGATTCCTCTGCTTTCTTAACGCTCGCTGGGTTTATACTGTTTACAACAGTTGACACTGCGACCTCTAAGACTTGCAGGAGGAACGAGAGCCTTTGCCTCTCACTATCCGACAAGAGGTCTGACATGTAGAGTATGTCGACGCCGAGCTTGTAGACCGAATCGTTTACTAGCCCGATCAGGTCGCTCGCACTAGCCAGGTACCTCGCTTGGCGGTCTTGGTGCATGTCTATTACATGGGCCTTGTTAGCTGCTCTAAGTAACTTATAGTTCATTACCTGGAGCATTGCATACTCCTTATCTAGCTCTTCTTTTGTATATATAACGTTTCCGTCGAGGAAGCCGCTTAGCTTGTTTAGGACTCTACTAATGCTTCTACCATACTCGATCATTATGTCGAAGACATTATCGTTATTATAGTTAAAGTCGATGTGGATCGTATGTCTGTGTATTACATTCATTCTGACGCCTTCCAGCATTGCTTCTACTTTCCGGAGCCTTTCAATTATATTTTCCTTAATATTTTTATTAGAATAATATATTAACTCGTCGTAGCCAAAGGTATAGGAGCACAGCACGAGGCGAGGAGCATGCTTTTCCACATTATAATGCGATAAGTTCATCTTCAAGGAAATTTTGGGAACCTTGCCGTCCGGAGCGATTATTAATTTATCTCCACTATCGTAAATTTTAAGTATATCTCCTACTTTTACTCCATTCCTCCGGGCCCAGTCTTTGGGGAGTGTAACTATTAGGGAAGAAGCCCCCAGCCTCTGTATCTTCCTGGAGAGGATCCCGCCGTTCTGCCTGGCCAATCCCGCCACCCATAGGGTTCTAATATATGGAATAGTGGGGTTCCCTTAAAACTGTACCTGGACTTTTAAGGGGTGTTATGTATTAAGTATGTACGTATTACTCGAATAATGTAGAAAAGATACACTCTAAAAAGACGGGCTCTACCTTAATGATAACCGAGAGATATATAAACCCGTGAATCTACAGTAATCAAGTAGAGAGGCTCGATTAAGAGGTGAGATAGAATGTTCGAGAACAGGACATGGAAGCTAGTGCTCAGGAAGACCGCGAGGGGCCCCGTAATACAGTTTAGGAGTTCGACTCCGGAGACTCGTGAGTCTACAATGATCAGGATGGGCGGCAAGATGGCCGAGGAAATCTTCAAGAAAATGGTCGAGGTACTAAAGAAGTACGACTACGTGACCGAGGAGGGAGGCGACGAGAAGAGATACAAGTACTATAAGCTGAAGCCCGAGATAGGCCCGGTAGTAGGAGGGTATATTGTACTAATCAGGAGGAGCAGGAAGCCGCAGGACTGGATACCCTACTTCGAAGGCTTCATCAAGGAGGACCCCTACAAGGGGGCCCATAAGGTTCTAACACACGCGCTAGCCACGGCGCTCGACCTAAGCCAGGTATACCCACCGCCGGAGCGTGTCAGGATGCAGCTTCACCCCAAGGTCCTGGACAGCGTCAGCGCGGGCTTCAAGGTAGTAATCCGGAAGCTCTGGGGCCTAAAGAAGAAGTAAGCATTTTTCAATAATTTTAATTATCTTGCCCCTACATTCCTTTCCAGCTAAGACCATAACCCCGTCAATATCCTTTATTATGAAGGCGTTACTCTCAAGAAGGCATAGCCCGGCTGATAAAGCTAGGATGGCGTCCATTATGTCATCATCAACAGTTCTCTCCAATAGCTTTAACTTTCTCCGGATTGAGCCGGGATGTGTTTCCACTACAACTCCTCCCGCTTCTACCATGAAGGCGAGTAGCGAGTAACCCAGTATTGATAGCTCTCGAATGCCAGGTGTTCCCCCGGGCAGGAGCTTTGCCCCGTAGCATTTCTGCGCTTTCCTCTCTACCCTTCGGAATCCTTTGTAGGGTGGGTGGAGGGGGGCGTCTACTATTATGAGATCTGCTCCTAAAACAATTTTAATTAGATCAAAGTTATTTATTTTCCCTAGTTTAAGACAGCGGTAGCCTTTCTTTGAGGCTTTTGCTACCGCATAGGCGCTTGGCCTTTTGACCGCTAGGTCTACGCCTGCTACTATTAAACCTCTTACCGGTTCTTTGGCTGTTATTTTCTCAAGACTTATTTTATTAATGCGTATGCAATAATTGGGAGTATTAATGTCGCGTCACCATACACTACTGTCTTCCTAGCGGAAGGCTTAAGCTTCCCCCAGCTAACTGCTTCCCTCGGCCTCGCCCCACTGAGACTACCGTCGTACTCTACTGCTGTGGTTAGGTATACTGCATAGTCTAGCCCTCCCCGGAACTGGCTCCACCAGATAGCGTGGTGCTTACTTATTCCTCCACCTATGATTAGGGCGGCAGCATTATCCTCCTGCGAGGGGAAGAATATGTCAGAGAGCATCTTCATATCAATAAAATAATCTACTTTAATGCCGCGGCCAGCTTGGTGCTCCATGAAGAGGCTTGTGCCGAAGGCGCCGTCAGGCCAGCCTGGAACGAATATCTTCGCCCCCGAAGAGTGAGCGGCACGCAGTATGCTATTGGGGTCGTCGATGAGGGAGCCTGCTAGGTCGAGTAGCTCATATACGCCCCACGCTTCCTTCTTTCTTCTCGCCTCGCTTACTAGGCGTCTTACGAATTCCTCTACTTTGGGTCCATAATCCTCTATTGGTATGAAAATGTTCCCGAGCCTGTGCTTTCCCTCGCGGAGGAGTAGTGTATCGTCTGCTTCGAAGTACCCTTTAAGGTATCTTCCACCCATTGCTCGCGCAATATCATGATCTAGTGTACCCGCAGTAGTGATAATGACGTTGAATAAACCGTTCTCGACTAGCTGAGCCAGTATCCCCCTTAGCCCTGTGGCTACTAGATTCGCTGTAAAGGTTAGAATCCTAATGCGTGATTCGCTCAGCCCTTCTCGGAGTATGTCAATGGCTTCGACTAGGTGCCCGGCCATGAATCCGTGAATGCCCCTATACCACTCTACAAGGTCATCTATAGTAGCTCCCTTCCGGACCCTGACATCCCTGACTGGCTCCGGCACTGCTCGAGCCCTCCTCTTAAAAGCATTCGCACATCAAACACCATTCACTATCCTCTGGGGATTAAAACTCCCAGAGGTGAAAGTAGGGTGAAGAGGAGAGGTCTCTCGCCCCTAGTTGCGACTGTTCTCTTGATAAGCGCTACTGTGCTGGGAGGCGTGCTCGTATACCAGTACTTCCAGAACAGTGTTTCCCACGCTAAAGGCCTCCAACAAGACCTAATGGTTACTGCTGATGCCGCCACACTAAACGCGAATACAACGCTTGTGCGGGTCACTATTGTAAACCAGGGAGATAATAATGTTATAGTGAAGAGCGTCACTCTACTAGATAGCAACGGTGACACTGTCACTGCAACTCTCATACAGCCGAAGAGTCTTGGAGTGACCGTCGCACCCGGAGACAGGCTAGTAGTTATATTGAAGACTAGTGAGAGGCCTTCAGCCGCCTATGTAGGATACGAGGTTAACGGGAAAGACTATACAACGGAGCCGGTTCAGATCCCCAGTTGAACCCCTCGACGGGGATCCGCATGATCGCCAAAATAAAAAATATTTTTTATAGAAATAAATATAATAAAATGATGGAACTCCCACAAAGCCCTCGTCAAGATATTCCACAACTATCCGGGCCCGAGCCACCCCCTATAGAAAGTGTTAGAATACAGTACACTATCCGGCCAGTAGAGTACTATATCTACGAGTCGGACACCGGGGCGCTGAGACTACGCTTCATAGAGCCGCGAGAGCCTCCACAAGAGGTAATAGAGGAAATACTGATGGGGACGAGGGAACCGTCCTCCCCCGTGGAAGCCTACTACAGGGACAAGTCGCTAAGCGGGTACGGCAAGCTATTCCCCTTAATAATAGATGATAACATCGAGGAAATAGCCGTCGACGGCCCCGGAAGCAATGTATCAGTAATAAACAAGCTAATCCCGGGCTTCTGGATAGACGTGGACCTGTCACTAGGAGAACCAGAGCTAGACTCCATAGCAATACAACTAGCCCGTAAGGCTGGGAGACTGCTAAGCCTAGCTACACCATACGCGGAGGGTATAACGACCGAAGGCCACCGGGTAGCCGTCACCCTAGGCAGGGAGATCACGAGGCACGGCACCAGTATAGTTCTGAGAAAGTACCCGGAGAAGCCAATCACTATCACCGATCTAATAGCTCAGAGAGTACTGACACCGCTCGCCACTGCATACTTGTGGATCCTAATTGAGGCCCACTCGTTCCTCATGATAATCGGCGGTATGGGAGCGGGGAAGACAACGCTACTCCAATCACTGGCGAGCCTAATCCCCCCATACCATAGGATCGTCACAATAGAAGATACCCCCGAGATACGATTATACCATAAGCACTGGGACTCCCTCGTAACAAGGCCCAGAATCCCTGGGGAAGAAATAGAAGACGTAGGCCTCGAAGACCTCCTACGCTTCGCACTCAGGAGGAGAGCCGACCATGTAATAGTAGGAGAAGTACGGGGAAGAGAGGCAAGACTCCTCGCCCAAGCGGCCGCAAGCGGGCATGGAAGCTTAACAACCTTCCACGCAGACGACCCCGAGTCAGCAATACTAAGGCTAAGGCTAGAACCAATCAACCTTCCACCACTCTTCCTCGAAGTCATAAACGCCTTCATCCTCATAAGGAGGATACCAGTGGTAGGAGGCGGCTTCCTGAGACGCGTAGTAAGGATAACTGAGATCCACGACGATGAACTCTTCGACGTATTCAGGTGGGATCCCATTAGCGATAAACTCCGGCCAAGCGACCCCGAGGAGGTCGCAGACAAGAGCAGAGTACTCAGGGAGGCTTGGACGAGGCTTGGAATGCCCGGAGGAGATCTTGCTTCCGAACTAGCAGAGCGCTCCCGTTTTCTAGAGGAAAGACTCAGCCTGCCAAAAGAAACATTTATTTCGAGTTTATTTAAGTTTTATGCCGCCAGGTACGGGGTGCTCCGCGAATGAAACCCGCAGGAATCACTTCGCTGGCAGTGCGAATAGCAGGCACTTACACCAGAGACGCAACGGTCCTAAGCCAGAAACTAGCCAGACCCGACCTCCTGGGACCGCAAATCACCATTAAAATGAGGAAAATATTCAAATATTTTTACATATTAAGTCTCCTAGCATCCACGCTCTCACCCCTAGTCGCGTTCGTCAACCCAGTGCTAGGACTACTGCTAGCGCTTACAGCCCTAGTCGAACTCGCACTACCCAACATCACCATAGCAACTTGGCGGCGAATGCTGGCCTGGGGGCTAGACCGGGAGACTCCAGCGGTTCTCACATACCTCCTACCCTATGCGAGCGGACCCAAATACCTGGCAGACGTTATTGTAGGCGCTCCTCGAGACCACTTCACTTGGCTCCGGTGGGAGGCTGACAGGCTCGAGTACATCCTGAAGCTAGGGCACGACCCCCTATCCGCCCTGAGAGAACTAGCAAGGACCACTCCCTCAAAGAAGCTGAGAGAAGCCCTTCTAGACTACGTCAACACGCACGAGCTCGGGGCCCCCAGGAGCCAAGTCACCATGAGGCTACTTGAGAGGGCCCTAGCAGAAGCCAGAGGGCAATGGAGAGGCTACATTGAACTAGCAAAGGGTATAATCGAATCAGTCGTAGCCTTAACAATGTCTCTAGTTGTACTTGCCCCCATAGGCTTCATGGCATCCAAGGACCTAGCCCCTCTCGCCCTAATCCCCGCCATATTATCCCCCGTGGGGGCACTGGCACTCATCTCTATGAGGCCCGCCATCGGTGAGGGAGACACGGGGGGCGAGATTCCACTATTAGCCGTGGCGGGAGCGTTCGCCTCGACAATAGCATTCTTCACTGCCGGCTGGAAAATAGCCGTCGCCATACTAGCAATATTAACAATAATAGTGGAATATAGGAGTCACTTAGCGTTCCGTGCAGAGGAGAAGGCTACAATGGTGCTCCGCGAGATAGCCGTAGGCGCCAGATACGGGAGGTTCACGCATGAGAGAATAACAGAGGCACTCCCAGCCGCATCAAAAGTTCTCAGGGCTCTAGTATCCGCGCTAACATACGCCGGGAAACTGGGAGTATCCGAGGCCCTCATCAATGTTTACAGAGTACTAGAGGAGGCCAGAGAGGCAAGGCTCAGCTCTAAAGGCCAAGGACTAGTACTCACGGGGGTAGCTGTGCTCACTCCCCCAGTCTCAATCTACATGATAAATATGCTCGCTAATCTAGCCAAAGGAGGAGAAGCTCTCGGGATAACCTCCAACCCTCAGAGCCTAGCCGTGTACCTCGCCGCGGCCTCACCGCTCATACCAGTCATAGGAGCAGCCCTGTGGAGAGGGCGGAAGCTATCCCTAATCCCCTCATTGACCGCCCTAGTACTATCCCTGGCCGCCTACTTCATACTAGGCTAGATGAAGCCCTAGCTGAGTAGTAAGTAACTATACCATAATCATCAACGACAGCGATAATAGGCTCATAATCGTCCTTAGCCGCCGCCTTGCTCCACTCCACTATACGCCTAACAGAAGTAGGCCTGCCCTCGCTCAATACTAGCACTTCGAGCATCCGCCTCCCAGAGTAAGAGACGAGGAGCGTGCGCGGCCTAACACCCCTCCTCACACGCCTCCCACGCCTCCTCAAATCATAGTAGACAAGGAATAAGTCGACGTCTCGAAGCAACCTCCGGGCCACTTCGAGAGCCCCCACCCACCCCCTATCAAAGCCTCTAACCTCAAGGCGGCCTCTAGCCACTTGATACGCGCCCTCGAGCGGGTCGATCTCACCGTCACTCATACTACCGGCTCCCGCCAACTGGTTACAGAACCTCTGGCTCAAGCACTCTCGTAAAAAGAGCCCGTCTTCCCGAATCTCAGCTACGGCATCGGGCATGGCGCCTTACCTCCCATTTACTGGCTCGAAGACCCGGGTATATCCTTTTAATTAGCTGGTAGATTGCTGAGTGGTAACGGGGAGGATAATGTCCCTTCCAGAAGACTTCAAGGAGAGCCTAGTCAAGAAGCTATCCGATGAAGCCAAGAAATCCCTTTCAGAGGCTAAGGGGAGAATAGAACTCCAGTACCAGCAGTGCGGGGAAAAGCTAGAGTCTCGAGCCGAAAACCTCGTAAAGGATTTCGCGTCAGCTCTATCCTCCTAAAAGTCCATCCTCTTAACCACCATATAGGCCAGCGAGCTCAACACGATTATCCACGCGAAGAGGCTCACTAAAGCTAGAGCCAGATAACTCCCAACGTCGATCTTAACTGTCTCGCCGGGGCCAAAAGGCAACACCACCGGGTTGCTCGGGTGGAGATACCCATAAAGGATCGAGGCAGCTCCACTAACACTCGTAAAGGGTACAGTCGCCTTGAAGATAATAGTAGCTTTAATCGCTGCTTCAACACTCTTAGTAGCTACGAAATAATAGGCTGATATCAAGCCCGCAGCGACCGATACTCCAAAGTAGACGACGAACCCCAGAACGTAGCCGATCACGGGCTTCCTAAACTTAATGCCCAGGAGCGCTGTCACCAGTAGCAGGGGGAGGGCTCCTAGACCGACTAGGGCGCTTTCAATACTCATCTCCAGGAAGCCAGCCTGTCTACCCGCAAGTATCCACGAGGCGCCGTACACGCTCAAACCACCAACGTAAAATACTATGACCATCATGACTAGGGCCGCAAGGGTTTTCCCAGCAACGTACTCCGCCCTAGATATCGGCCTCGATAGGATGAGCGCTATACCGGAATCCTCCAGGTCTGAGGCGAAGAGGTCGCCTCCGAAAAGTATCGCTATGAGCCAGCTCCAAGCTATAACGGTTAACGGTATAGCTACCGTTGCTGTTGTACCGTAACTCCCGCGGAAGCCCATAATAGTGGCCCACAGATAGGGGTCCGAGACCCTGTTATGCGAGAAGCCACGTACAAGCGCAGCGGCTATGAAGGGGAGAACCATAAGGGCTACAACGAACCATAGACTCTTCTTATTGCCCTCTCTCGATAGCTCGTACCAGGCAATCCGTAAAACACTCGAGGTGTTCACGGCTATCCACCCCTTACCAGGCGCAAGTATGCGTCCTCAAGGCTATACTGCGAGTACTCGAAGCCCTCCACCTTGAAACCAGCCTTTTCCACCATGGAGAGAATGCTACTAGGAGTCTCGCCCTCTGGAGCCTCCACCTTAACCATGTTCGGAGACGTGGCCAGTACCGTGTACCCCTTCTCTGCTAGGAACCTTGCAAGGCTAGCAGCGTTAGGCGACCTGATCGTGACTAGGGTTCTACCACCAGCATACTCTGAAAGCTCCTTTAGAGTGCCTTGGAACACCACCTCTCCACGCCTTATTATCACGACCTTGGTAACGATCTCCTCGAGTTCCCTGAGAATGTGGCTACTAACTAGCACACCGGAGCCCTCCCTCGCCAGGGCTACTATCTTGGCTCGAACCTCTGCAACCCACTCCGGGTCGAGTCCAGATATGGGCTCATCCATTACATAGTACTTCCTATCTCTTAGGAAAGATTGAGCTATTAGGAGCCTTTTACGCAAGCCTTTACTGAGAGCCCCCACCTTATAGCTACAATACTCGCCCAGGCCCAACTCCTCGGCCGAAGCCCTCGCCCTCCTCCTAGCCTCATTCTTATCCATACCCTCCAGGTACGCTAACTTCTCGAGGAGCTCGCATACCCTAGGCCATCTCGGCGCTTCAGGAGCCTCCGGCACATATCCTAGTATCCTCCTAATCCCGGGGTCCCGCTGAGGGTCAGCATCGTCTAC
>JALVJB010000205.1 GCA_027034115.1 Acidilobaceae archaeon
CCGAGTCCCCGAGTGATCTCCAGAATGGCCCTAAGGTCGTGGAGGCCGAGGGGTGTGGGCTCTGTCACGGCCACTACGAGGTCGCTGTACTGGATTGCGATTGAGATGCTGTTCCCCGTCCCGGCACCCGTGTCTACTAGGAGTGGAACCGAGTCTTCGCGGGCTCTCCTAAGCGCTCTACTCTTAACGCCGTGGACAAGCGGTGCAGTATGCTCCTCGCCGTGGTGGAGGACCCCTGTTATGAGTGTGAAGGCGCTTTCACCTATCGTCACAGGCGTTGTATGCATGAAGCCTATAATCCGGGCCCCAGGCTTTATCGCGTCGTAGACGCAGGCGTACAAGCAGGCCTTGCATCCGCTGCATAGCCTGGGCATTACTATTGGGGGCCTGTTCTTCGACATTATTATGGCTCCTGTGTCGCACACCTTGGCGCATGCGCCGCAGAGGGTGCACTTAGAATAGTCTATTCTCGGGAAGAATATTGGGACGGGTTCCTTTTCTCCAAGCTCTTTAACGCCCAGCAGGATATGGTCGTTTGGGGCTTCAACATCTAGGTCTGCGAGTAAGTGCCTTCTCTCTAGTCCTAGAAGGTAGGCTATGTTTGTTGCTATGAAGCTCTTACCGGTGCCCCCCTTGCCACCCGTGAAGGATACTAACGGCGGCATGATGATTATTCACCTTCTTTTTTAGCGAGTTTTTTGAAGTCCTCGTTATTTACTACGAGGCTGTTTAACTCTAGGTCGTCGAGTCCTCGTGCTTTTTCTATCGCCCTGTCAAGGTAGCCGGCGGCTTCGCCTGGAAGCCTTGGAGTCTCCCCGCAGACAATATGGATGCAGCCCTTAGTACCCCTCTGAGGGTCCCCCTTCTTTTTCTCGAGACAGGGATCCGACTCTACGATCTCTTTGAAGCCTTCGATATAGAAGACGCCTGGCCCCATGACATAGGTAGCGTCGGTGAGCCTGGAACCCTTGTCCTTATAGTACTCTATCTCCGCTAGGGCGAGTATTCTACTCAGCCTAAACGGGTGGACACATCCCTCCTTGGATAGTACGTATTTAATCGCGTCTACCAGCCTGACAGCCATGCCTAGTCATCCGTTTCATTGCAATCGGGTGTTGAGGTACATTTAGAAGTTCGACATATATGAGGCCGGGAGGGTCCAGGATCACGGTTCCCCACCTCTATGGTGGGGCCTCACCGGACCACCCATCGCTAGGTTAAGCAGGGTGGAGGTAAAAATAATCCTCTTAACCATCGGCATTCCTGTTGCTCGTGGATTGCAGGGATGCGAGTGCTAATAGTTGACGGGTATAATGACGAGCCGGGCGGGCTAGGGGTCCCTCCCTACCTGGATGTTTACCCCCGCCTCATTGCTGGTAGCTTGTGGCTCGCCAGGCGGGATGCTCGGGTAGATTATGTAACCGTGGACCAGTTCCGGAGCACGCCAGTATGGGTTAGGAGGGCCTCCTCCTATGATATCGTCGTATTCATAGCGGGAGTAGTTGTTCCCGGCAAGTACATTGGAGGCAAGCCAGCCGAGCCCCGCGAGCTGATAGAGTGGGCGGGCTTAATTGAGGGCCCCCTACTCGTACTAGCAGGGCCCGCGGCTCGCTGGGGAATGGGCCTCGAGGGAGGCAGGCCAGCGTATCCTCCCTGGGCGTTCGAGAAGGCCGGGTTCCACGTCCTGGTTAGAGGGGATGTCGAGGAGTACTTCTACGACCTAGCTAAGCATGGCGTTGAAAAGGCTGATCCCAGGAGGATAAGGCGGAACTATAGCCTCTACGATAAGGCCGCCCTCCTTGGCGCGAGGATCGCTCGACAGCACCCTAGGCTTGGCCGCGGCCTTATCGCTGAGATCGAGACGTATAGGGGGTGTGCAAGGTGGATTAGCGGTGGCTGCAGCTTCTGCGTGGAACCCTTACGGGGGAGGCCCATTCAGAGGGACCCTCATGGTATTGTTGCTGAGGTTGAAACTCTCTATTCATCGGGGGTCAGGGCTTTCCGATTGGGAAGGCAGGCGGATATCCTTGTCTACGGGTCACCCCTGCTTGGAGCTGAAGAGTGGCCCAAGCCCGATCCTGGAGCCCTACGTTCTCTACTGAGGGGTATTCGGAGTGTTGCCCCCTCCCTAAGGGTTCTCCACATTGATAACGTGAATCCCGGCACGATAGCGAGGCATCCTGGGGAAAGCAGGGAGGCACTCAAGACGATAATCGAATACCACACTGAGGGAGACGTAGCCGCCATGGGCCTTGAGACTGCTGACGAGAAGGTTGCCAGGGTGAACAACTTGAACACAACGCCCGAGGAGGCGCTTCAAGCCATAAGGCTAGTGAA
>JALVJB010000206.1 GCA_027034115.1 Acidilobaceae archaeon
GCCTAGAAGTCCCCCCGGAGGACTGCGGGAGGATATCTGAGATCCGGGGATTTCTTGAGGGTGTTAGGCGTGCTGGCCCCCTAGTGGAGGGCCTGGACCCCCTCTACCACGTGTGGGAGGCTGAGTCCAGGCTGAGGGACCCCCGCGAGGAGGGCTACGAGCACGTTAACATTGAGGATCTCGGAGTGGAGGCCCGGGAGGGCTACGTTAGGCTGCCTTGGAGGGGTAGGCTTTGAAGAGGAGAGGGTCCCTCGCACAACAACTAGCCAGGGGCGAGTACGATCCAGTGGAGAGGCTGGAGGAGGCCCTTGACTTAATATCAAGGCTCGAAGCGGACGTGAACGCCTTCATCACACTCCTCCCCGAGGAGAAGCTCAGGGAGGAGGCGGTGGAAGCCCAGCGTAGGATCCGGGAGGGCAGGGCGAGGCCTCTCGAGGGCGTGCTGGTAGCCGTTAAGGATAACATCAGCGTTAAGGGCCTCCGGGCCACTGCGGGTAGCAGGATGCTCTCCTGCTACAAGCCGCCCTACAATGCCTACGTCGTGGAGAGACTAGCCAGTGCTGGGGCCGTAATTGTTGGCAAGACGAATATGGACGAGTTCGCGATGGGCAGCACTGGCGAGTACAGTGCCTACGGGCCGACAAGGAACCCCTGGGACACTGGGAGGGTCCCCGGAGGCAGTAGTAGTGGGAGCGCCGCCGCCCTAGCCTACGCCGCAGTAGACCTCGCACTGGGGAGTGATACCGGGGGGAGTATTAGGCTGCCAGGCGCCTTCACCGCCACCGTTGGCCTAAAGCCGACCTATGGGGCCGTGAGTAGGAGGGGCCTCATACCCTATGCGAATAGCTTGGAGCAGATCGGCCCCATGGCTAGGAGTGTCAGGGACCTAGCCCTCCTCTACAGCGTTATAGCGGGGAGGGACCCTCTAGATGCTACCAGTATAGACTACCAGCCCCCAGACCCCTACAGTCTAGAGCCCCGGGACCCCGAGGCTGTGAGGCTATGCGTGCCCGAGGAGATCGTAGACGCCTCCGAGCCCCCGGTGAAGGCCGCCTTCAACCGCCTCCTCTCAAGGCTAGAAGCCCAGGGGGCAAGGATAGAGTACTTCAAGGCCCCCTGGACTAGCCTGGTCCTCCCAGCCTACTACACGATAGCAATGGCCGAGGCCGCGAGCAACCTGGCCCGCTACGATGGAAGCCTCTACCCGTGCCACGGCGTGGAGGCGAGGACGTGGGAGGAGCTCAACATCATGGTGAGGACGAGGCTCTTCGGCCCCGAGGTTAAGAGGAGGATAGCGATGGGGGTCCTCGTGCTGAGCGAGGGGTACCGGGACGAGTACTACGTCAAGGCGGCGAAGATACGGAGGCTGGTGAGAGACAGGGTTCTAGCCATAGTCCAGGACTGTATCATAGCCCAGCCCACCAGCCCGGTCCTGCCCCCGAGGCTCGGGGAGAGGCTGGGGGACCCTCTGCAACTCTACACGCTTGACGTATCAACGGTAACGGCGAACCTGGCCGGGGTCCCAGCCCTCCAGTTACCGGTTAGCGTTGACCCTCTGCCGGTGGGTGCCCAGTTAATGGCTGGGCCCCGTGGGGAGGAGGATCTGTTCGAGCTGGGCTTGCTCGTCGAGGAGGTCACGGGCTTGGCGGGGGTGTCAGCGTTTTGAGGCCTGTGATAGGCTTGGAGGTGCACGTCCAGCTTACCGGGGCTGGGTCCAAGCTCTTCTGCGGCTGTAAAGCCGACTACAGAGGCATGCCTCCGAATACTAACGTGTGCCCCGTCTGCCTGGGGCTCCCGGGAGCCCTGCCCGTGCCTAACCGGAGGGCGGCTGTACAGGCCCTGGCGGCGGCGAAGGCCCTGAAGTGTAGGATACCGGGGGCGATAGTGTTCACGAGGAAGCACTACTTCTACCCCGACCTCCCAAAGAACTACCAGATAACCCAGTTCGAGAGGGCTGGAGGCGCCCCCGTCTGCACTAGCGGCGTCCTGGAGTACTTGGATCCTGCCGGGTGGGAGTGGAGGAGGGCTAGGATTAGGAGGATTAACCTCGAGGAGGATCCTGGCAGGAGCGTCTACCCGGGCGGGAGCATAGTGTCAAGCGAGGAGGTCCTGGTCGACTATAACAGGAGCGGGGTCCCCCTGCTCGAGATAGTCACGGAGCCTGACATCCCGAGTCCAAGGGCGGCTAGGGCGTTCGTAGAATACCTCCTCCTAACGCTCGAGTACATCGGCGCGGTAAACCCCAGGCTCGAGGGCGCCTTCCGCGTCGACGCAAACATAAGCCTCCCCGGCGGGGAGAGGGTTGA
>JALVJB010000207.1 GCA_027034115.1 Acidilobaceae archaeon
CGTGCTAAGATATCGGGCTCTACCCTATCAACATAGGGTGTTCTTAGCTTTTCGGCGAGTAGGGGTCCCTCTCGAGGGTCAGCTGAGAGCTTGTGCCTCCACGACTGTACTAGGACTACGGGCTTCTTGTAGGCCAGCCTCGCCGTTACCCCTGTCATGCCCGGGAAGTGGGTTACTACTATGCTAGCTCTCGCGATCAGCCTGGCTAGGTCCGGCGTATACTGGAAGACCCTCCACCGAGGGTTGAGTTTTCGAACCTCCTCTACGGGTATATCCCCGCTTTGTACTACTACGTTGTCTAGCCCTAGCAAGGCTAGGGCTTTATAGAGGCGTGGCAGGCCTAGCGTACCAGTTGTTACCAGGATGTACCCGTCGTCACCTGGCTCATAGATTCGAGGCTCGTATAGCGGGCCCACGACTAATCCGGTGGGGTAGTTCTTCCTTTGCTCCTCCCATGAGAGTATTGGCGTGGCTCCAAGCTTTGAGAGTAGCTTAGGGGTTTTGCTGGCGGTTAGTATCCTGTCTACTGCCTCGACCGCGTATACTCTTGCTTTCCTTCGGAGTAGGCATGCCGCTGCGTGGGGTAGCGAGAAGTTGCTCCCCGTAGCTAGTACTACCCTGTGGTCTTTGCATTCCCTTAGTCCCCGGAGTAGGGCTCGGGGCCACCTGTGCAGGGTCCGTACTAGCGGCTCGTTGGGTTTCCGCGGGAGGGGGGCTTCCCGTATGTTGCCGAGGCCTTCCAGCTTTTCCTGAACCCACTTGTAGCCCTGTGGGACGAGCACGTCGATCCTACTCGGGTCAACGCCATAGTTGTTTACTAGGTGGTATAGTACTGCGTAGGCGTAGCCTGCGTGCCCCCCGTAGCCTGCTAGTACGAGTATTTCAGCCATGTACTCGGTCGCCGTTGGATGAAGGGTGGAAAAGAATGTTATTTATTGTGGGGGCTCTTGGAGGGCTGGTTATCCTTTGAGGGCCACCGATTGAATGTGGGGTAGGCTTAAGAAGTACGCTAGGAATAGGAGTGCTACCCCTACTAGTATTGGGTTGAGCTCCTTCCATCTTCCCGTCACGGCTTTCAGTGCGACGTAGCTTATGAAGCCGAGGGCCATCCCGTCAGCTATGCTGAATGTGAAGGGTATCCCTGCTATAGTTAGGAATGCCGGTATAGCCTCTGTGGGGTCCCTCAGGTTGACCCTTGTTATGGCCTGTGCCATTAGGAGGCCGACTATTATGAGTGCGGGGGCCGTTGCGTAGGACGGTGTCGCTGTGAGAACTGGGGCGAAGAATAGGCCTAGCAGGAATAGGAGGCCCACTACTATGGCTGTGAGACCTGTGCGGCCTCCCTCCTCGACCCCAGCGGCGCTCTCAATGTAGGTCGTGACAGTGCTGGTCCCAAGGAGTGCTCCAATGGTCGTGCCAGTAGCGTCTGTTAAGAGCATACGACCAATACCCCTGACCCTTCCCTTCTCGTCCAATAGCCCTGCTACGGCTGAGAGACCCGTAACGGTGCCCAGGGTGTCGAAGAAGTCAACCATGAAGAATGTAAATACTATCGCGGCAGCCGTGGCGAGCCCGAGGCTTGCTAACCCGTGGAGGTCTAGCTGGAGCGCTGCTGAGAACACGGGCTTTGAGACGACTCCGCTAGGGGGAGGGGAGACTCCTAGAGCCCAGCTAGTTACCGCGGCTAGGAGGATTGATATTAGTAGTGCCCCTGGGACCCTCAAGGCCATGAGTGCCCCGGCAACGAGGACGAAGACAACGGCTATCAGGGGGCCCGGCTTTGTGAAGGATGCGGTGTTGAAGGAGAGGAGTGTCGCGGGGTTCCCGGTCACTAGGCCGGCGTCCTCGAAGCCGATTAGTGTGAGGAATAGGCCTATGCCGGCGGCTATCGAGTATTTGAGGCTGGTGGGTATAGAGTTGGCTACTGCTTCCCTAGCCTTCGTGATAGACAATAGGATGAAGACTATGCCCTCGACGAGCACCGCTGCTAGAGCTATCTTCCAGGGGGCCGGATCGTCTAGGCCTCTTGCCGCTAGTATTGCGGCTATGAAGGGTACAACGCTGTAGGCGAAGTAGGCGTTTAGCCCCATTCCAGGGGCGAGGGCGTATGGCGCGTTAGCGTACAGCCCCATCATAATGGTTGCAAGCGCGGCCGATAGAGCCGTTGCTGTTACCACGCCTGCCGGAGGGACTCCCGCCTTCCCTAGTATTGCAGGGTTTACTAGGAGGATGTAGGCCATTGTCATGAAGGTCGTTATCCCTGCTAGGAGCTCGCGGCGTAGGGTGGAGCCTC
>JALVJB010000208.1 GCA_027034115.1 Acidilobaceae archaeon
GCGCCTACCCTCGAACACGTCGATTATACTCTTAATAATGGGGACCTCATCTATGCTTATTTCCCTAACACTCTTCACGTACACGTCTATCTCAGAGATCTCTCCGTCATAGCTAACCGGGTAGGCCTCCACCTCCACGCTCCTAATCCTACTCCTAGCATAGATCCTCATGAACTCCTCAGCGCACTCGTCAACCAGTAGCGTTGCGGAATCCCCGCCCTCCAAAAATACCGCCATTTAAACCATATTATTCAGGATGGGTATTTAAACCCCCGCAGGCCTCCAGTAGTATGCGTCCATCCTCATCACGCGCTCAGCCAGGCCCTCCACCTCGAGCCTCCGGAGGTGGGCGAGAGTCTCCCCGAGGGCGAAGAATCTCTCAGCGGGAGGATACTCTTCCCAGCTGCTATACCGGACCCTCCACCTGACCCTTTTAGCGACTTCGTAGGCGGTCAGGGGACCCTCACGCTTCAACACCTCGAGGATCTCCTGGAGCCTCTCCTCGTGATGCCTAATCAGCTCCAAAGCCCTCTCAGCCGGGTTAATTATAGGGTCTCTATGCCCCGGGTAAGCGATCCGTAGCTCCATATCGGCTATCCGGCGCAGGCTGGAGAGGTAGTCTCCCAGCGGATCCGAGTCCGGGTCGTGGAGTGTTACGTGGGGCGTTATACCCGGGAGTATCGTGTCGCCCACGAAGGCGATCCTCTCGTTATCATCTACTAGGATGATGCTTCCGGGAGAGTGGCCCGGCGTCTCTACAACACGTAGGGACCATTGTCCCAGCCTAACGTGGTCTCCCTCGCGCAGAGGCTTAACCCCCAGCTCTCTCAGGGCCTCGTAAGCGTAGCCAAGCCTCATCCCAGGGTGGCTCTTAACCATTAATTCTACCTCGCTTTTGGGAGCCCCGTGTTGGCGGAACAAGACTATTGCCGCCTCGACATACTCCTTGAACTCCCTGTTAAGGTACCAGGCATCCCTCCACCCGGCGTAGATTTCTGCCCCTTCAAGGCCCAGGATAGCCGAGCCCGTAGCGTGGTCAACGTGGAAGTGAGTTAGCACTACTCTCCCGATATCGGGTAGCTTATAGCCCCGCTTCGCCAGCGACCTTGTCAAGTCGAGTATGCTTCTCCCCGAAAGCATGCCAGGGTCTATTATTGAGGGGTCTTCGCCGTGGAAGAGGTAGGAGTTGACGTGGCCGAGGGCGGGGATGGGTATCCAAACTTGAAGCCTCTCGAAGCCCTGGCTACTCTGCATCCCAGCCTATGCCTCCCGCTGGATAAGAGGCGGTAGGGGAGCTAATACGATAAAGTCTCCACGAGCACCCATACATCCCCACGGGTCTGATAGTATTGGAGGCAGACTACAACCTACCAGAAGAGAAGGTTCTCGTCATAGGCCTCGACTCCGCTCCCCCGAGGATAGTCTACGAGGAGCTCCGGGGGGAGCTGGAGAACCTCGAGTCGCTCATGGTTGAGGCCCACAAGCTCCACAGCAGCCATCCCCCGATAACGATACCGGCATGGACAGTTATGGTTTCTGGAAGGACTCCTGGAGAGCTGGGAATGTACGGGTTCCGCCACAGGAAGCCGGGAGACTACTCCTCAATGTACATCGTGAACTCCAAGCACGTCCGGTACCCGAGGATATGGGACCTCTATACAAGGGCTGGGAGGAACAGTATAGTCGTAGGAGTACCACCCACGTATCCTCCAAGGCCCATCCGGGGTTACATGGTGACGGACTTCATCACTCCAGGGCCTGAGAAGCCCTACACGTGGCCGCCCAGCCTCAAGCGCGAGATAGAAGCGCTACTCAGGGGCCCCTACATGTTCGACGTCCCCTTCCGCGTGGAGGACAAGGACTCGATAGTGAAGGGCCTATGGGAGATGACCGAGAAACAGTTCAAGGTATTCACGCACCTCGTGGAGTCGAAGAAGTGGGACTTCGCAATGATAGTACAAATAGGTGTTGACAGGGTGCAACACGCATTCTGGAAATACTACGATCCAAGCCACCCTAGATACCCGGGGCCCGGCAACAAGTACGAGAGCGTTATACCAGACTACTACAAGCTGGTAGACAAGCTAGTAGGAAAACTCCTAGAGAAAATCCCTAGGGACACCAAGGTCATCGTGGTCTCAGACCATGGAGCAAAAGCGATGAAGGGAGCACTAGCAATAAACCAGTGGCTAATGGAGGAGGAACTACTAACACTTAAGAAGAAGCCGGAAAAGCCAGGCGTAGACCTCAGGCCGGACATGATAGACTGGGAGAAGAC
>JALVJB010000209.1 GCA_027034115.1 Acidilobaceae archaeon
CCCTCCCGTTTAAGGACTGCCTTCGGCAATACCAGCTCCCTGGATGTATGGAGGGTGTTAGGATGGATTTTAGGCTTCCAGCCCTCCCTTACTGGATGTTCCTCCTCGAGAGGATTTTGCTTAGCACTCTCGGGTTCTTCACCTTTCCTATCTCGGATGGCGGCACGTACTCTGGTAAGCTGTAGCGCGTCCTGGTTAGCTCGACTATGACGTCTCTAGCCTTAAGGTTTGCGAGTATCCTGCGTAGCCTGTCCTCCCCTACTATACCCGAGAATATTTGCTTGAACTCTCTCCATGATACAGGCTTCTTAGCCTCCTTGAGAGCGAGTAGTACTAGCTTCTCTACTTCCTCGTCGGATAGCGCGAGCGAGACCTCTATGCCGAACTCGTCGGTTTCTAAGATCTCTCTTGACTTCTCAAACTCTCTAAGCACCTTCTCTCTAACTCTCCTCACGAGGTCCACGTCAACAGTTGCCTTTACTGGTACCATGTTTCCACACCCCTACTCTCCTTTTTAATATGTTAGTTTCCTATATATAAGTGCACCGCTATATTCTAGAGTAGAAGAAATCGCTGTTTAGCAAGTTTTAATATGGAGGGGAGAGTGTTAGGCTTCCACAGTGCCTGCTCCCTGAACCTGCTCGTGCTCCACGCTGTACGGTCCGATGTACAGGTAGGGGTCTCCGCTGAAGCCCCCTAGCTCTCTAAGATCCGCTATTAAGTGGCGCCTTAAAGCCATGAGCAGTATCCTCTCCACCCGGCCCTCGTCACCGCTATCATCCAATTCGGCGAGCCTCCTATCTACCCAAGAGATCTCGTCGACCAGCCTCTGGATCTCCCAAGAGAAAATTCTCGAGATCCTCTCGTCTAGTATAGCCTCCTTCACCCCAGGCACCAGTAACTAGTTGGGACTGGCGGGGCACAAGGCTCGGGAGAGTCCGTAATCGCGAGTAAATACGCTAGTCTTAGTCGTGTATTACAGTAATAACACAATAACTAATATGATTAAACTTACCAAATATTATAATAGTATCACAGTAACAGCAAAACCAGGGGAGAGGAAATTGAGCGAAGAAATACCCGAAGACGTACTAGAGGAGCTACTAGAAATAAGCAAGGAGATAGAAGAAGAAATCGGTAGAAGACCCAGGAGAAGGGCGAAGTACCCCTCCGCTAGGGAGATCGCGCAGGCAGTAGCAGAAGCCGCTAAAATGTTCCGGGGAGCAGACCCACAGGAATTCCCCGACCTCGTCCGAAAGCTCCTAGAAGACGAAGGATATGATACCAGGCACGTAACCGACAGGAGAATATGGAGGACCTATGAAACGTTAGTGAGGAGAGGAGTGATACGGGACACACTAGGGGTAGTAATGTGGTAGAAACCCTATGCGAGATATGCAACACGAAGCCAGCAGTAGCACAATGCAGGCTCTGCGGAAGACAAGTATGCGAAGATCACATAGATGACCAGGGAATCTGCACAATCTGTAGAGAAGCGCTCTGCCAGATCTGCGGCCAAAGACTAGCCATAGGATACTGCATTATATGCGGGAGGCTGGGCTGCGATCAGTGCCTAGTCCAAGTAGACAGTGTCCGCAGGGTTTGCAGGGATTGCCTACGTAGGCTGGGAGGTAGGAATAAGATAGCCCGTATATTAAGAAGGCCCACACTAAAGATAGCCTAAGCCCGGGTAGCAGAGTCATGACACATTTATTCCTAGAACAGGAGCCCTCCCCACACCGGGGGTGCACGCAATGACAGAGCTACAAGCAAACGCCAGCCTACTAGCATCCAGGCTAGAAGAGGTCCTCGAAGAGCTGCCGAAGGAAGGGTACAAGGCGGCGGTCGTCGTAGGACTAGTGGGGAGGGTAATCGAGCTTGTAAACAAAACCGTAGAAGCGGCGCTGAAGGCAAAGTGCCTCGGCGAAGGCAAGGGATCATGCCTCAAAGGGGGGCTATGCCTTGCAAAGTGCGGAGGTATATACGTGAGCGAGGCCGAGGGCAAGGTGACTATAGCCAAGTATTCCAGAAACGCATTTACAGCCGTGATAGAGGATAGCAAGATAGAGTTAAAGGTAGACAACGCCAGGGTCGTAGTAGAGCCTAGAACTCTAACATTCGGAATACTCGGTGGAAAGGGCTTCGTCTGGGAGAGCGCGCAACTGAACGATCCAGACGACTTGTACAACAAGAACTACTCGATAAAATACGCCCTGAAAAAAACGGGGAGACCGGTGGAGAAATCCATAGAAGCACTGAACATGTGCGCAGCAAGCTCTGCGATAGTCTGCTGAATTAAAGGATACCTTTAACATCGAAGTTAAAGATCCACAATAAAAGGCCCGCTTAATTTCATGATCTCTAAAATAAGATTTATTACCTTATAACCACTATTTCCTAAAACGGGGAATACCCCCGGTATTAGAGAGGTGAATAGCAATGGCTAGGAAGAAGACCGCTAAGTACCCACCTGTCAAGGTGAGGGACCCCTACACGGGCAAGGAGGTCGAGCTAGTCCCGAAGAAAGTATGGGAGCTAAAGCCTAAGAACAGGAAAGGTGTCAAGATAGGGCTATTCCAAAGCCCCGAGACAGGGAAGTACTTTAGAGCTAAGGTGCCCGACGACTATCCAATAAAATAAAAAACATTTTTTCCTCTAATTATTTAGTTAGTAGCTTCTACGCGAGCCATAGCCCCTAAATGACCTCTTCTTATAGCCCGAGTACCCGCTCCTATAAGAGCCCTGAGCCCTCGGAGTCTCCTCGGGAATCTCTTCCTCCTGGGGAACCTCGCCCTCTTCAACCTCCTTTACTTCTCCCCTATACCCTACGTTTAACTGGACCTCGCCGCGGTAAGAGGTTGTCCAAGCCCCGGAAACCTCTACTGCTTGCCCCTCCTTTAGGCTGCCAGCATGCTTCCCCCATAGAGTTAATTTTATTCTCCCGGTTTCGTCTCCAACGATTGCTTCGCTTATAGTCCTCGGGCCCTTCCTAGTCTCGATAACTTTCGGCTCCATGGTCTTAATAACGCGGACGCGGACGTTTACGTTATCTTCTCCCTCCTTGAGAGAGGAGATCTTTCTTACCTCTTCCTCCAATCCTATTCTCCCTGTGCTCGCGGCCATATTAGGCCAAGGGTGACGCTCGCAGTGAGAGGTATTAAAGTATGGGGTCGAGTAACCGCTTATTAGGCGGGGCGGGATGAGATAACTGGTTTCACCTGAGAGTGCATGATGCGAGGTTACTCCTTCGACCGCCTCGCGTCGAGGCGGAACGCTGAGGGCAGGAGGTCTCTAAGTCGGGCTACTCGGTGCTTGCCGGTCACGCCGGAGACCATGTATATAATTGTTTCAGGCTCGGCGAACTCAGCTATTACTTGTAGGCAAGCCCCACAGGGAGGTACGGGTTCCCTGCTATCACCCGCTAGAACCAGGACTTCCCTAACCAGGCGGCCTCCACGAGTTACCATGCTGAAAACCGCTACGCGCTCTGCGCATACCGTTAACCCATAGCTTGAATTCTCAACGTTAATTCCCACAAATATTCTTCCATTAGAGTCTCTTACAGCACTGGCAACCCGGAACCTGGAATACGGCGCGTAAGCATTGTTGAGGACCGAGAGAGCGGCTTCTAAGAGGTCTCTGGGCACACTAGTCTCCGACATCCCGGACACTCGTAGCCTACTATATAGGCTCTGGAGGTCAATAAAGGCATAGCCGGGCCTGCTAGCGGGAGAGAACCAGCGGCGATGACGGCGTGGGCTGGAAGTATAGTGGGAGAGGGTGCAGCGGGCTATGCTGGAGGGTCAAGTAGAGGAACTCGTTGGAAAAGTAGGCCTACTCTACAAAGAACTCCGGAGGCCCTTCGTAGGAAGGGATGAGGAGGCAAAAGTCCTCATTCTAGCGCTACTAACAGGAGAGCACGCTGTTCTCGTAGGGGAACCGGGCACTGCTAAGAGTGCTCTCGCGAGAAGACTATCAACACTAATAAATGCAAGATACTTTAAGTACTTGCTAACAAAATACACGGAGCCGAGCGAACTCTTCGGCCCACTCGATGTGAGGGCGCTCAAAGAGGGAGTATACAAGCGTATAACCCGGGGAAAACTCCCCGAGGCAGAGATAGTATTCCTGGACGAAATATTCAACGCTAACAGTGCTATCCTTAACAGCCTACTAAGCATAATGCAAGAGCGTATAGTCTACGATGGCTATACCGAGCTAAAAACGAGAATATGGACTATTATTGGGGCGTCGAACACTATCCCTGAGGAGCAAGAGTTGCAAGCCCTCTACGATAGGTTCCTATTCAGGCATAAGATAGAGCCCTTGCCCCCAGAACTATGGCCGCAGCTACTCGAAGCATCGTGGAGGATCGAGAGGGAGGGCTATGAATCGGCTAGGCCAGTAGTGAGTCTGGGCGATATAAGAGAGATATATGAAAATGTCCTTTTCAGTGTCGACTTATCAAAGATAAAAGAAAAATTATTAAAATTATTAATAATTCTAGAAGATAAAGGTTTCCATGTGACGGATAGGAGAAAGGGAAAGATATTGAAAGCGATAGCTGCCCACGCCCTTCTAAACGGTAGGCTCACGGCTACAGACGAAGACTTAATCGTGTTAAAGTACACGATACCTAAGAGCGCCCCCGACTTCACCAAGATTAACACTGTACTAACAGAAGAGCTCAAAACAAAGGATCGGTTAATTAGAGAATTAAATCTAATATTATCTAATTTAAAAGGTATTAAAGAAACAATAGAGACCGCAAACTACTTCGATCCAAAACTAATCGATTATTACAGGTCACTCAAGTCTACTAGATCAAAAGTACAAAGCCTAGTTGAAGGAGTAGACGATGAAGAAGTTATCAGACTAGCAAGCACAGTCATGGAAGAAATAGATTATTTAATAGATAAAATAATGAGTAAACTGAACGTGTAAGGGAGAGCGCCTTGAGAATCCTAGTAAAAGGAGTAACAATACCAGAAACAATAGCAGAGTACCAGGGAGAGGTTATCCTTAAGCTAGCGGGCAAACTACTCGGAGCACAATCCTTCCCAGACTGGATAGATAAGGAACTCGCCGCGTCGATATATTACCTATTCTACTTGCCTTTCCCCCAAGTGGAAAAGGAAAGCAGGAATCCATTAAAGCTGTCGCTAGTCTCAAACCTAATAGAATCGCCTTCGTTCTGGAAAATCAAGCCCAGAACAGTAATAGACAGACTTGTAAGCATAGTAGCTAGCGCGTCTCTCATCGAAAAAATAGTAAGAAACCTTCCAAAACAGGGCAACGCTAGATCGGAAATGAGAGAAAACGACCAAGAGCTAGGAGACTCTCTATCTAGAGCCCTAAGCCTAGCGTTAAGGCAAGTAGAAAAAGATACGAGAACTGCGAAGGAAATTGAGACTCTTGTAACCAGCACTATACCGGGTAGCACGAGCGAGCTAGCCTTCGAAGACATACTAGAAGAGATGCTATACCTTTCCAGGAAAACTGATATTGCTAAAATACTAGAAAAACTGAGCGGTGTCAAGCTCCCAAATTACATAGCAAGGAAAACATCTAGGTATCCGAAAGGCTGGATAGAAGGCGTAGAACTCGGAGGAGACCCGGAGAGAATCCATCACAGCCAACTGGCCCTACCAGACGAACTCTTCTACTTGCTACTAGCGGAATCGAGACTACTCCTATACAGGCGGGTTTTTCCCCTAGAAGAGGGGCCGCTATATGTTCTTCTAGACAAGAGCGGTAGCATGCAGGGAGCAAAGATCGACTGGGCTAGGGCTGTCACCCTAGCGCTCTATCAAAGAGCGGTCAGAGAGGGGCGAAGATTCTATGCCAGGTTCTTTGACGCCCTTCCCCACGACCTCCAAGAGTCCCCACCGTACCCAGAAGCGAGACACGTACTCAGGCTCCTCGAATACCTGGGCACCGTCAAGGCGGGCGGAGGAACCGATATAACCAGGGCGCTGGCAACGGCTGTCAGCGATATCGAGTCCGGGAGGAGTAGGGAAGTAGCTGATATAGTTCTCATAACAGATGGTGAAGATAAGCTCTCAGTAAACGTTCTCAGAGGTATCATACGCAGAATACCAGTACGCCTCCACACCGTGATGATAGGAGGCGATAATCCATCCCTCCGCCGCGTATCTGAAAGCTATATGACCGCCCGGCAATTAGGCGAAGGAGACCTGGTAAGAGTAGTGGATAATATTGAGAAGGCTAGGGCGGGGATACTCCATAAGTCCTAACAATATTATCTATATTAATCTTGTATAAGTACTCCTCCCCAACCTTCCTTGAAAGCCTCCTAACATGCTGAGCCATCACCCACGGGTAAACTACGGCTCCAGGCCTCATCGGGTCATCAATGTGATCGCTCTCTAACATGAACACGGGCGGGAACTTGCCGAGCACATTCTCTAGCAGAGTAGGAGTCCCGGGTACGGTAGCGGCGTAGCCCTTACCCACAGCGTAAACTGCATGAGACGGTTTCATGTGGTGGAAGACGACCTTAGCGGTATCCTGAAAACCTCCTAGGCCAGCGATAGCCATGTCCACTAAGTCTATAGTTATCTTCCCGGCATTCTCTAGGTGTAAATGGACTATACAATCGTTATCCCTAGCTATCTCCAGAGCCTTCCTTAGAATTAACTCGCTTATGACGACTCTTTCAGCCCTAGTCTTATAGTGTTGCCGCCCCACCTCCCCAATACCATCTAAGAACCCGTTACGGCAAGCCCTACCCAGCTCGCTGATCCAGGCTTCCCCTAGCCGGAGTACATCAACCGGATCTAGCTTATACTTGTCGATTAGCCTGTCAACATCAGCGGGGTGAAAGCCGGCTAGGCAGGCCGTCTTAACGCCAGCATCCTCAGCAGCCATACACTCCCTAGCTAGCAGGTCGAGAACCTGGCGGTAGGAGTCAATGCCGTTGAACTCGATGTTATAAGCCCAGGGTGATAACGCAACTATCGCCATGAACCATCCCCCTTCAGCGTGGAAGCGCACCGCTATCTTCTCCGCGCCGAGACCGCGAACTGGATTAGTATGGGTGTGAGCATCGCCGACAGGGATCGTCTTTTCCACTCTGCTCACCCCCGATTATTTCTCGAGAAGGATCGCTGGTTTACCCGGAAGAGGTATTTTCTTGCCCGGCGAGTACTCCTCTTCGAAATAGACTTCTACCGACTCGAGTCCCGCTTCTCTCGATATGAACTCTGATGCCTCTCGGATAGCCTTGGCTTCTAAATCCCTGTCTACGACCAAGCGTAGAACTTCAGGCTTCTGCCGGATGACCGGTATAAGCCGTGAAGCCTCTCTTCGCAGATCGGGGGGCAGGGATTGTATTGCGGTTCTTATAGCGGTGTTGAGGTTACTTCCCTTCTCCCTCTCAGATTTAATTAATTTAATAAAATCATATTTCCAGCTAGAGGCTATGATAATCTTAGCTTTCCTAGCATCTTTCACAAACTTCTTTATCTCCCTAATATCTTCGAGCAGGTTCTTTATTATGTTCTCGGCTACCTCCGCTTCCGGCTTAATCTTAGACGCATCGGGCTCCGGCCATGAAGCCAAGGATATGAAGCCCTTCTTACCGAGCCTGCTCCAAACCTCCTCTGCAAGGTGGGGGGCGAATGGCGCGATCATTAATGTGACATATTCGATATACTTTTTCAAGAGTTCCTTGTTTGGCGTTCCAGCCCGCTTAACATACCATTTATAGTGCGCCTGCATATTATAGTACGCTTTTACGAGTGCCGACTTGTAATTGGTTTTCTCCATTTCCAGGGTCACATCCTCGATAGTCCTGTTGAGAATGCTTTCGAACCAGTCGTCGATGCTTCTTCTATCCTCTCTTCCGGAACCATAGTTGGAGACCGCGAAGTTTAGCCAAGAGACCAGTTCCTCAGCGCTGGCTTCAGCTACACTAGGCTCGAAATTAGCGTCGTCAAGCCCCGCATCGGCTCCAGCTAATACCTCCGCCCACCGCGTGGCGTCAGCCCCCCAGCGTTCAAGGGCGTCTCTCAATAGGATGAAGTTGCCTTTACTCTTACTCATCTTCTCTCCTGCAACGAGTACCCATCCATTAACCCCGATGCCTCTAGGCCAAAGTTCCTCGGGGAATATGGCGGCGTGGTGGAAAATGAAGAATGTTAAGTGGTTTACTATTAGATCCTTCCCGCTTATCCTAAGGTTTAATGGGTACCAGTACAGGAATTCCCTCCTCATTTCCTCGATTAATTCCTTCTTGATCCCTGTGCTCGCCGCTATTCGATCGGGACTACCTTCCCCTAGGAATACATAGTCGAAGAGATCCGGTTTTAGCTGCTCGGGCCTTAGACCGTACTTCTCAGGGTGCTGCGTGTATTTCGCGATAGTATAATAGGCCATGTATATGGTTGAGTCACTAAGGCTTTCAACTACCCAGTCCGGGTCCCAGGGTAGGGGCGTGCCTAACTCGTTCTTATGCGTGCACGCCCAATCACGCAGCCAGTCGATGTTCCTATGGAAGATTTCGCGGAGGCTCTCAGGATAGAAGTTCATCCCGTCCACTAGCCTATGTGCCAGGGCTTTCCATTCTTTCTTACTATAGAGGAGGAACCATTGGTCTGAGACTATTTTGACGTGGGTTCTAGCCCCGCACCTGCAGTAGACTCTGGAGGGTAGGGTGTAAACTCTGATCGCTACTCCCTGCGAGACGAGCCAATTGGTAATATCCTCCTTTACGTCGCTGACTTTTCGACCAGCCCATTGACCCGTAACATTTGTAAGGACGCCAGTGTGGTACTCTTTCGAGTATATCTCCTTTGTAGCATCCTCCAGCTTCTCTCGTTCATCCTGGCTCCGGATATTCCTCCTTTGTACCGCGTCGCGAGCTGGAATCTCCGAGTAACCCTCAACGCGGATAAGGGGTCGTGGCTTCAAGCTCTCTAGGATACTGGGGTTGATGCCGTATTCTTGCAGGAGTTGCGGGCTCTTCTTCAGGTCCTCGAGAGCGATGTAGTCGAAGGGAGCGTGTGCGGGCACGCTCATAACTATCCCGGTTCCTAGCTCCGGGTCAACGAAGCTTGCTGGAAGTATGGGGACCCACTCGCCCGTGACTGGGTTCCTAACAGTTCTGCCGACGAGGCTTCTACCAGTTATCTCTCCCGTAACCTTTACAGTGTGGCCCTGGTCCCTGAGTTCTTCCGACATATAATTGTTTATTATCCACGTTTCGCCATCAACTTCAGCTATGAGATACTTATGATCCGGCCTCACCCATAAGTTTGTCACGCCATAAATGGTCTCCGGCCGGAATGTTAAGGCGGGGTATTTTACTCCGTCCTCGTCTTCAAACTTTATTATAACTGCTTCAACAGGACTTACACCAGCATATTCGTCCGGCCTGTCATGATCTCCTACAACTTTTTTCTCGCGTGGACACCACACTACCGGATGCTCCCCCTTACCGATTAGCCCCTTATCGCGGAGGCGTAAGTACTGCCACTCAACAAACTTACTATAATAGGGGTTGAGACTTGTAGTATAGAATTCCCTCCTCCAGTCGATACTCATCCCGTACCGTTGTAGGTCCTCTTTCCACTTACGCGTAAAATAGTAAACCCAGTAGGCCGGGTCCTTAAACTTATCAATCTCGTCGTCGGGAACACCCATGCTCCTGAGATTACTGATAATCTTCTTGTCCCCGTCTCTTAGCCGGATAGCGGCAGCCGCGATAGGGCCGCCGGTCGCATGCCAGCCCTGGGGGAATAATACGTTATAGCCCTGCATTCTTTTAAAGCGGGCTGTAATATCGACTCTCAAGACTGTGAAAGCGCTCCCCAAGTGGGGCCTAGCATTAACATACGGGTACGGGAAGGTGACGAAGAAGGGCTTCTTGGCCGGATCCGGGTCGGCCTCGAAGATCCTTTTCTCTCTCCACCTCTCCTGCCACTTTTCCTCGAGGCTCTTCAATAGCTCTATTGCATCTCGTTTTCCAGGCATACCCGGGCACCTCAGGGGGCTCTGCGGTAGTAGACTGCACTCGCCAGCCTGTTTGGGAGTAGCCTGCCTAGAGTCCTCTTAATATTATAGGTTTAGCCCCCGCTAATCCGTACTGGTGTAAGTGCAGTGTCAGGGGAGCCCGACTATGAGAAGGAATTCTCCGGGTCGGCTAGAATAGGTAAAGTCATGAGCGGGATGGAGCAAATAGTCCTAAAGCCTGAGGACTTGTCCAGCCCCGTAGCGTTTCAAATGGCTCTATCCAGGATCATGGAGGCGGCGATGAAGATTGCGGAGACCGGTGGCCCGAAGCCTAGATATGTTGCTGAGGTCCGGTTTGTAGATGATCTGGGAAACAATGTAGTCTTCGCGGTTGATCTCGGCGAGCAGGTCCCACCGTTCTCGAAGGATAAAGTGAAGGCTAGGATCATAGTTGAGTTATTTGATGTAGAAGAAGACGAAGTCTAAAGAAATGTTACTTCCTCTTCCTTCTTTTAGGCTTCTCCTCGGACTCTACGACATAAACACTGACGCCGAAAAGCTCGTTGAAGACCTCGTCGATGAACCGGATATAGGATCCACCTTGGCCAAGCATCGGGCCCAGATAGCCCTTCTCTATAACAATCCTGAGCTCGGGGCCTGCAAAGTCGAAGTCTAGAATGTGCTTGTGGATCCAAGCAACAGGATGGAAAGCCCGGATGTACTCCTTGAAGTCTAGAGTTAGGGGGATGGCTCGTATATTCGCTCCCGCCTCCTCCTCTATACGGTTTATCCTCTCTCCGCCCTGGCCTATGACCCTGCCCAAGTGCTTCTCCTTTACTATAATCAGTATGTCGGGGACATGGGGGCTCTCTATCCTCCACTTCTTCTTCAACTCTAGGAGATCGACTACTGTGATAATGTCAGCGTCTGGGGCGGTTCTCTTAGCAACATTCAGTATCTCCTCCTCACGTGGAGTTAGACTCCTCTTCCTCACCTGGAGTTCTAGAAGAAGCCGTATCCCTCTCTTCGCTCCTGGCCTCACGATATCCTTTACTCCTAGATCGACTACTTCGGCGTCGTCTTCTCCGAGAAGGAGTTCCCTCGCAAGCCTAATTCCCTCTCTATGAGGGCCTCTCTGAAAGACGGGATCACCTGCTATCACAAGTCTACTTCTCATTCCAAGCCTAGTTATAGCCTCTACTATTGCCTCGGGTCTTGCATTCTGGGCGTCGTCTAGAAAGATAATTGAATCATCGAAAGTCCTACCTCTCAGTAGATGCGGGTCTGCAAGGATAATTTTGCCCTCACTGATGAGCTTGTCCAGAAGATCCTTCCCGGCTAGTCCAACTGTGAGATCGTAAAGATACTCGCTTGCTAAGCGCGAGTAGTTCTCAGGATTATTTACTAGGGTTATTTCTCTTCCCGTAGTAACGTCGATGATGGGCTTTGCGACAACCAGCCTCTTATATCTACCTCTAGCGAGTTCCTGGAGGCCATATGCTATACTCAGATAGCTCTTACCCGTGCCGGTAGGCCCGAAAACACCGACGATAGTTGCTCTGCCACTTGCGAGGGCTTCTTTAAGTTTCTCCTGGCCTCTGCTAGCCGGCTTTATATTGTCAAAGACGCTTTCTAGCTCCTTCATTATTTGCCACCCGGGTTGATGCACTACTAGATGGCGGCATATCTATCTTTCCTAAGGCCTCAACGGCTCTACTTATCCTCTCGCTCGCTAGATCCTCCCTGTAAGCCCATCTCCTGGCTATCAAACCTATAATGTCTAAATCAAATTCATATATTTTAATATTTTCAATAATTTTTATAGGCGTAACCGGAGACCCGTCCGGTGCTACAACAAGACTCCCTCCGCCAGTCAATCTGCTATCGGGATAAGGCGAGCCCACACTATTAACTCCAATAGTGAACACAATATTCTCGGCGGCTCTAGTGGATAGTACGGAATGCCAGAGGGCTATCCTATTAGAAGGTATAGCGGCGGGGTTATAGAGAACCTCGGCTCCCCTTACCGAGTGAGCCCTAGCAACCTCCGGGTAGAATATATCCACGCAGCCAATGCATCCAATACGGGTCCCCCCAACCGGTATAGGCCCGTAGAAGGAGCCGGGCGAGATCCTACCCCTTTCCCCTACGGCTTTGCTTGGAAACTGCTTCTCACAAACTGGGATAATATCGCCTCTTTCAATCATGTATCCTCTACTAAAGACTTCGCTGTGATCTATTATGTATGAGATACCAGTAAATATTATTAAATCTTTATTTATAATATTTTTTAAAATAAGAAAATAGTAATCCTCGGGCAGGGGCTTAGGGGTCAGCCAGTTCTCCGGTAGAAATACAATATCGACGGAGTCTATCCTCCTAAGAAGACTAGCCAATCGTCTAATATTATCATCTAAAATATTACTTCTACTAAATTCTATTAGACCTATACTTAAGGTTCTCACTCGCCCACAGCCCCTGAAGCCAAGACCGCGCTCGCGAGAGTAAGAGACATCGCAGGAGTCAATTGTACAGCATAGAAACTATAAAAAGTATGATTACCTAATACCCATACCAGCAAATACGTCAAGAGAACACCAACATATAATAATGGGCCCATAGCGATTGAAGGAGACTTCCGCCAGACTCCATAAGCCGCTAGAGGTGTAATCAGTAGAAGAGCAGTAACATGTAGCAGGGAATTGAGAATACCCGCCATAGCCACAGGATAATACGAGTAGTAGAACGGATTAGCATTCGCGATCCAGCCCAGGGGAGTTGACGTCGGCGGTCCAGGGGGCCTCGACGTTGTATGCCACTTGAGAGCATTGAGAGTCTCGGCTAGCAATCTCTTAGGGGTAAAGTATAACATCAATGGCACTAACGCCGTTAAATAGGTCAAAAACGGAATGAGGATATCCTCGCTTACCCTCCTAGCAATAGCCCGGATTCTCTCGGACGTCAGGATATCGTAGCACATTATGGCTAATACTACAGCCGCACCGCTGAATTTGACTGAGAAAGCTAAACCGCCGGCTACAAGAGCGAGCCTCCTCCTCCCTATTAGGAATAAGTAAAGCGAGAGCGCCTCAAAGAAGGCTAAGTGGATATCAAGCATCGCGACGCTACCAGCTAAGTATAGTATGGGGTCCGCAGCGGCTGCCAACGCGGCGGTTACCCCGGCCAGGCTCTTGACAGTGGAACTAACAGGTAAATCCTTAGACTGTATTATTGATAAGCCTACTAGGACCGGTATTAAGGCCGCCTCTACTATGCCGGGGAGGCGCCAACACAGCGGTTTATCACCACATAGTGCTATGGAGGAAGCAATAATGTACTTGCCGAGAGGGGGATGCTCTAGATTAAAGTAGTCGGGGTTTGTATTGTTGCTATACATTGACTCATTGACGCGGACTTTGAATATGTATTCGAGATATCTTCTAGCGGAGTCGACGTAGTAGATTTCATCGCTAATATACCTGTGGGGGTCCCTGGAGTTAATAGATGCAGTGATGTAAGCCCTGTACCCCACATAGATACCTGTAATTATGATTATAATTAGAAATATAGAGATCGACATTCTCCTCGAAGCTATGGTCAGCGTAGCTCAGCCTCCTCACCAATCAGGCGCCTACTATTCTTCATCCCATCTATCATCATAGACAAGAGCCCACTTTAAAACCCCTCTCAGTGGCAGGTTATTTGGAACACCGGTGTAAGGGTTGGTTAGGCGAGGAAGAAAAAGGAAGAGAGACCCCTATCACACAAGCTTTGACAGGCTCAGCATCTACCCAAAAATGACGAAGCCCTCTGAAGATACCGGTAGAAGACTCGGGCCGGGAGACATCATAAGGGTAAGGCTGACAGGTGTCGACGATGAAGGCAGGCCTCTAGGAACGTTTCAAAGATACATGGTGGTCGTTAACGGTATAGAGAGATTCGAGCCGGGAGAAATCGTGCAAGTGCGAGTGGTAAGCGTCCACGGGTTAACAGTAGTGGGCCAGGCCGTAACCCGCCGGGAATAATAGTCCTGCCTCAACTCTCCATGCAGTAACGGTGGAACCGCAGTGACAGCGAGATCTTGCTCGCCTTCTAAGGACTTCATGAGACACATAGTAAACCACGTATTGTCAGAAGTAGCCGACAGAGTGCCAATCAGCGTTTTCAACGAGATTAGAAACAGGCTAGCACTAGCTGAGGAGAAATACAAATTCTCTCTCTTCGGGGGGTCCCCCGAGAAGCTCGCCGAATATTTGGACAGCGAGGATTTTGACAACTTAATAGTGTACGCTAAGTCGGCGGGAGCCGAGTGGATAATCGCTAAGATCTTGGATGAACTGGCAAAGGCTTACAAAGACTCGTGCCCATTCATAGCAGAGAAGGTTTCTGAAGTCCTGACTAAGCTGGAAAGCGGCGAGCCCCCGGAGAAAGCGAGGATTTCCTCTGAGGTACTAGCTAGAGCGTTAAAACTTAGGGGCTATAGGACTAGCATTAGTGATGATGGCACGGTAATAGTGAGCGGACCTAACTTCATGCTAGAGGCGGAAGTTGTAGATGGAGTAATAAGATATAAAATATGTAAAGAAGGAAAATTAAATAATATAAATAAATTAATTATTAAAATAGAGAAGATGAGAGAGATCTAACAATAATACCAGCAATACGGGGCGAAGATAAAACAGCCGAGAGGACTACACCGATTCTAAGCTCGCCCGACAAGAAACTCCTCCAGAAGAACTCTGGTAGCCTCTTCAAGAGAGAGCTCCTCGAATCGCCGGGTGAAGCCTCCACGGTTCTCAGGAGAAGCCTTGAAAGTCGGGCTTCTCGGGCAAGGCGCCTTACTGCCCTCCGGTAGTAGTGTGGGGGCTTCTCGGATTCAAGAGCCCTTCCAGCAGCCATACCGCTTAGTAGCGCCATGCGAATTCCCTCGCCCCCAGCCGAGTTGATCAGGCCCCCAGCCTCGCCGACCCTGAGAACGTTACCATTAACAGGCTCCACATCAGAGTAAACTGCAATCGGCGCGCCACTTTCACTAATTATTCGAAATTCTTTAAATAATCTTTTTATATAATTTAATATAAGATTTTTAGTATCGATGACATCAGTGTCCTTAAAACCTCCGCCAATATTAACATAATTCTCGCCGTGGTGCGACGGAAAAACCCAGTAAAGCCCGCTCTTATCGGGTAGAAAGTCGAGGAGGACAGTGTCTGCATCCCAGTCCCTAGCCTTGACAATGTACCTGTAAGCTAGGATATGCTTCGAGGGGGGATGCGCGTAAGGGCCACGAGCGTCTATGATAACACCCGTTTTTACAATATTTTTTCTAAATATTTTATAAATTATTCGGCCTCCTTCTGCTTCGACAACTTCCCTAAGGTAACCGACGAGTCTTCCCTTATCTATAATGTACCATACCGGCCTGTCGAACTCAATAGTATACGCCTCCTCGCCCATAACGTTAATTATCGCTCTACGTATTCTCCACCTAATACTATTAGATTTGCGGAGAACTCCGTCGTACTCTTCTCTGGCGACGACAGCGTCACCGCACGCCTTACGATAGCTACGTAGTGGATCCAATCCTACAACCCGGAAGCCCCGGAGAGCTAGCTCAGCAGCCGCCATAGCGCCCCCTGGACCTAGGCCCGCCACTATTGCGTCAGCTTTCATTGCCATATCTAGCCTGGTCGGGGTAAGGGGGTGGATCGTAAAATAAAGGGCTCGCTGGGACACGCTCTTCTAGAAGGGAGGATAGTTGGCGTCAAAACTAGAACTACCGGTAGAAGCGACTAAGAGCATTACAGGCTTGCACGCCTCAAGAAGCCTAGTAATAATTTTAAATGATAATCAATATAGTATTATAGAGAAACCGAGCAAGACAGGGCCGGGGACTTATAAGAGAGGAGTAGCGGGAACGACTAGTGTAACCCTGCCTCCGGGGTCCCTCGCAGTACATGTAAACGTAGTACTCAATCCTAGAGGCCATGTCAAAGGACGTTTCCGCGTTTATAGCTATGATGGGCGCTTGCTTCTCGAAGCCGTTATGAGGAGGAGGAAGATAAGAAGGGTGCGGGGGGATGCCTCCTATGCCTGGGCCGTCGAGAGGGCTGTCCAAGTCCTGGGCCTAGAGAGGCATGTGAGACGCTATAATTGGGGCACAGGTGCTAAGGGTGGAGAGCATAGTAGAGCTTGACGAGTTACTAAGAGCTGTGGAGTCCCTTGCAAGAAGGCAAAAAGGTAATATTATATTTAAATTTATAGAAGATAATAGGGAGGAGTTCAAGAACCTCGTAAAACTAGACGACCTCCACCTACCCAGCTCGCTGAAGCGAGCCCTCGAGAACTATGGAATACAATCCCTGTACCGGTTCCAGGCAAGAGTACTAGAAGAATATAGAAGTGGGGGAGACATTGTCATAGTAGCCGGTACCGGTACAGGCAAGACAGAGGCTTTCATGATACCTCTACTAGAAGATATACTGAACAAGAAAGAGGCCGTAAACAAGCCATACGCCGTGATAATATATCCTACAAAAGCACTTGCCAGAGACCAGCTCTACAGGATGAAAAGGCTAGCCCAAGGCCACCTGGGCCTGCGGGTCGATGTAATAGACGGGGACACGCCGAGTAGCGAGCGTACAAGGATCTACAGCGATCCACCCCACATACTAGTAACCAATCCCGACATGATACACTACGGTCTCCTCCACTCGCCATACTTCCGCAGGCTCCTCTCTCCAGTCAAAATAGTGATTCTCGACGAGATGCACGTCTACCGCGGAGTCTTCGGCACGCACGTTAAATGGGTCCTCTACCGGTTGCAACGGCTCGCGGAACCTGGCCTGAGATTCATAGGGGCTGGCGCTACAATAGGTAACCCCTCAACCCTAGGAGAGAAACTATTCGGTAGGAAACCAGAAATAGTAGAGGGTCCAAAACGCCGCCGAGGAATAGCGGTACATCTCCTAGTATCAGTAGGCTCCGGTAGCAGGTGGACCCTAGCAGCAGGCCTAATCTCGGTCATGGTTAGGCGCGGATTGAAAGTTCTCGCATTCGCGGATAGCCAGCAAATGACGGAGCTCATCGCAAGAATAGCTCGCAGGAGCTTCGGCGTGAAAGTGGGAGTCCATAGGGCAGGGCTCCCAGCCGAGCACAGAAGAGCTGTAGAGGACGATTTCAGGGAGGGAGGGCTGAGGGCCGTTGTCGCAACCCCGACGATGGAGCTTGGAATAGACCTGGGCGACCTGGACGCCGTCATAATGGCTACAATGCCCCCCAGCTATTCGAACTACCTGCAAAGGGCTGGAAGGGCTGGCAGGAGAGATAAGCCAGGTATCATAGTCACACTGCTCGGCGATAACCCGATAGAAGCCTACTTTGCAAGGCGTCCAAGGGAGTTTTTCTCCCAGAAACCAGAGCCCAGCTACATTGAACCCTCGAATAAGGAGATAGCAAAGGTCCACCTCACAGCGCTTGCCATGCAGGAGGGAGGCGTGAAAATCTCCAGCCTCCCAAGGGAACTCGCAAGCATAGTCGAAGACTTAGTTCTGCTAGGCCTAGCTAGGAGAGCCGGCGACATACTATACCCGAACTGGTCGAAGGCAAGAGCATTCCTAGAAAAACAGGGCGGCCTGAGAACAGTAGGCCCGCAGGTATCTATTATCGAGGACGGAGCCAAGAGAAAGCGTATAGGCTACAGGCAAATGCCCCAGGCCCTATACGACCTATACCCCGGAGCCATCTATTACCATGGAGGTAAATCTTACCTAGCAGTCTCACTGGATCTAGACAAGATGGAAGCCGTAGTTAGAAGGCTTGGAGCCGATGTAAACTTCTATACTAAACCCTTCTACACTGTAGATGTCCTCGACATTATACCTTTAGAAGAACGAGTGAGCGGCCCCTTGAAACTCGTATACGCAGATGTAAAACTAGTAATACTTGTAACAGGATATATAGTTCGAGAAGAGTTCACAGGCAGGAAACTCTACGTCCACGAGTACAAAGAACCGTTAAAGTGGGCCTTCTACACCAAAGCAGTACTCACAAGATACCCGGACCCAGGTATAGCTAACTCGATCGACAGGATAAGCGGCTACCACGCCCTAGAGCACACACTCATATCAGCCGCTAAACCAGTCGTAGGAGCCTCCGACACGGACCTAGGCGGTATAAGCTATCCCAGCGGCCACATAGTAATCTATGACTCCGTTCCAGGCGGGCACGGCGCCTCAAGGCTAGTATATGAGAGGCTCGAGAAAATCCACGAAATAGCCGAGAAAATACTAGTGGAGTGCGATTGCGAGGACGGGTGTCCTAAATGCGTGTTCAGCCCCTACTGTGGAAATAACAACAACTTCCTCTCGAGGAGAAACGCCTACAAGATACTAAGACACACATTACAACTATACGAGAAAAAAGCCAGAATAATGGAGGCACCGATCCAGGGAAAGCCCCTGGCCTAGCAGGCTACTCGCCTAATAGCTTCTCGGGTTTTTTAGCGGCTCTCTCAAGGAAGCTCTCGGCGAGAGCCTTCTCCTCGCTCGTAGCCTTATCCTCCCAGCAGAACCACCAGTCCTTGCAGTTGAACTTCTTCATCCTCTCCATCGCCTCTGCATAGGTCGCTGGCGGTGGCACGATTAAGTTGTCGCCAATAATCTCGTTGTGGGGCCAGTTAGCAGGGATGGCTCTGCCGTACTTGTCGCTGAGCTGGAGTGCAAGAACCATCCTGAGTATCTCGTCTATTAGTCTGCCCAGCTCGAGTGGATAATAGAGTATAGCTCTAATAATGCCCTTATCGTCAACAATGAACACGGCCCTGACCGTGTGGGTCGCGCTCTCTGCGTGCAACAGACCGAGCTTCTTGGCGACGAAACCCTGAGGGTCAGCAATTATTGGGAACGGTACTTTAACGCCGATCTCCTTCTCGATCCACTCCTTCCACTTAATGTGGCTGTAGTTACTGTCAACGCTCAGGCCTATGAGCTCAGTGTTCAGCTTCTTAAAGTCCTCATACCTTAGGCTGAAAGCCACGAACTCAGTAGTGCATACCGGCGTGAAGTCTGCGGGATGACTAAAGAGGA
>JALVJB010000210.1 GCA_027034115.1 Acidilobaceae archaeon
TCAGTAGTGGAGTAGCCATGGGTATCGCTGGGAGCACTAGGCCCGCTAGCGGTAGTGAACACCTCTTCGCCCACGCTCTAATGATGGTTGCAAAGAGGAAGCCTCTCCACGGCGAGGCCGTAGGCGTTGGCACGATAATGATGTCCTACCTTCACGGCCTCAAGTGGAGGAAGATCCGCGGGCTCCTACGGAGAGTGGGCCTCCCAACAACGGCCGAGGAGCTCGGCGTTACCGAGGAGGAGGTTATCGAGGCTCTGACAATGGCCGCTAGGATAAGACCGGAAAGGTACACTATTCTGGGCGAGAGGGGTCTCACAAGGGAGGCTGCCGAGGAGCTGGCGAGGAAAACTGAGGTTATTGGGAGGCGCTAGCCTCCTCTTTACTCTCTTCGTGCTCCTCGCTCGCCTCTTCTTTTGCCTTCTCTTTTTCGACTTCCTCTGCCTCCTCTTTCTCTTCTTCCCGCTTCATCGGGATCCTGATCTGGATGACAAGTTCCTTGAGGTTGGTTAAGTCGTAGACGTTGATTAGTATTGACTGGAGTAGGCTGTCTAGGTCTCTTAAGCCTATGACGCTGCCAGGTAGCTCTACGACGGCCTTTCCGTCCTCTATTTTTACGTTAACTGCCTCTTCCCGGAGGGGCAGGTAGCGGAGGACGATCGCCTTGACTTTCTCCTCGTCCGTCTCTAGTTTACGGACTACCTCTATTTCCACCTTGAGGGTCTTCCCGGCTAGCGGGTGGTTGAAGTCAACGTAGGCGAACCTCTCGGTGACCTTTATTATCCTGCCCTTCTGTCCCTGTGCTTCTATCTCTTCGCCCACGCGGGGGCGTATTCCAGCCCTCCTGAGGGCTTTGACGGGGACTGTTACTACGAGGTCTTTCCTCCATGGGCCGAAGGCTTCCTCCGGCTTTAGGACCAGCTCTCTCTTTTCCCCAGGGTTCATCTCGCGCAGGATCTTGTCGAGGGGGTCTAGTAGCTTAGTCTTTCCAACTATTACGAATATAGGAGCATATCTCTTGTTTGGGTCTAGAGCGTTGTACTGTTTGGCAACCTCTGCCTTGGTTGTTTCGTAGAGCTTTTCCTCGCCGTCCTCTAACACCTTAATGGTGTAGTGGACCTCCACCACGTCGCCTTCCTTTAAGGCCATACTAGCCACCTCTCCTTAGATACCAGCCTAAATCCCAGACCGGCTCCAAGAGCCTTCGCTTCACTCCCCCTATATTAGTTATAGTACCCCTCCCCCAGCCAAGTGCTTCTCCCCTAGTGTTCAATACCAATACCAGTCCAGGCTTCCAACCAGATACCCGCTCGCTCAAAACACTCCTACCGTATAGGAAGAAGCGCTCGCCAGCCTCATCCACTTCTACGCACTTTGCCTTGGACTTGCACAAGGGAGCGAGCTTGTGTGCCAGCGGTAGGCTTGGCTTGAACCATATCCCGGGAGCCATCATTCCAACGTAGAGACCCATACTATAGATGTTATCCACGCCAATCTTAACGGCTACCTTTAATAGTTCCCGAGATGGGGGAGCATAGACTTCGACATAGTCTCCTCCGCGAGCACCAAGGGCAATAATTACGTTACCGATATCCTGCTCACCCACGTTGACCTCGCTAAGGAACTCCCGGAAGGGCTTCCACGCCGCCGACCTTCTATTATAATATAGTAGTTCCCTAATTCCTCCTCACCCGCAACCTACAGACGAAGAACCCCTCGGTGTCATGGATGTGAGGCCAGAACCTCCCGCACGAGGCAATCCTATCGTCTAGGTCTACACTGAAATAACTTGTAACTCCTGGAGTAGCCGGGAGACCGTGGGGTTCAACCGTAACCTCCGGATGCTCTTGGAGAACCCTGTGTATTACAAGCTCGCCCTCCTCCGGAGCTAGGCTACAAGCACTGTAGACTATGACTCCTCCACTCTTGACTAGGCTGATAGCCCTTGAAAGGAGCCTATACTGGGTCTCGTGTATGTATGAAAGGTCGCTGAGGCTCCTGGACGCCTTCCTCGACGGGTCCCTCCTAATAATACCCTCTCCAGTGCTAGGAGCATCTAGAAGCACGCGGTCCGCGCCTGCGGGCAGAGGGACCCTCAAGCTATCCCCTAATACAATAATATACCTGGAAAACCGCATTCTCTGAAGATGGGAGCGTAGCGGCCTGATCCTCCTCGGGTTCTTCTCCACGGCCACGAGGAGAGCCCTGTCGCGTGTCAGCTGGAGTATTTGTGTGGATTTACCGCCCGGGGCTGCCGCCATGTCGACTATGAGTTCGCCGGGCTCGGGCGTGAGAGCGTAGGCTATGCTCATTGAAGCAGCGTCCTGGATGTAATAGTAGCCTTGGAGGTATTCGTGGGTTCCTCCCAGGCTGCCCACGCCCTTCTCCAGTACTCGGAAGCCTAGTGGGGGGAATTCGAGCCTCTCTAGGACATAGCCCTTCTCCTCTAGCCTCTCCTCTAGCTCGCCGCAGTCTATCAGGTAGTCATTACAGCGTATAGTGGGAGTTAGGGGTTTTTCGTTCGCCTCGAGTAGGTGCTGCGTTCCGCTCCAACCCAGTACTTCGACGTACCTTGCAACCATGTAGGCCTTGTAGCCGTACCTCTCCGCAAGCTCTCTAACCTTCGGGTCTGAGGCCCTAGTCTTTACTTTTTCGAATACTCTGGCTAGTAGCTCGTACACTCGGAGCTCATCCCTGCATCTTAACGGCTATTAGAGCCCTTATAGTAGGGCTTCGGGGTGGGAGGTAGAGGAATCAGTTGAAGTATGACAGGTTAATAGTAGTGGGAAGATTCCAGCCTCCGCATGAAGGCCACGTCCACCTCGTAAAATACGCCCTAAGCCAGGCTAGGGAGGTCATAGTCATTATAGGCTCGGCGCAGGACTCCTTCACCCTCCGCAACCCATTAACGGCTGGTGAGAGGTTCTCACTACTCGATAAGCTCCTCAGGTCAAGGCTGGGCGAGGACTACTGTAAGAGGGTGAAGATTGTACCAATAATGGATATTAATATGAATAAGGTATGGGTAAGGTACCTCGAGATGCAGCTCCCCCCATTCCAGGGAGTCGTGACTAGGAACCCGCTGGTCAAAATGCTATTCAGGGACGCTGGCTACGTAGTAATAGAACAGCCGCCATACAATAGGGAGGAGTGTGAGGGAACGAGGATCAGGGAGAGGGCTGTTAAAGGCCTAGACTGGACCAGCTGCGTGCCCCCCGAGATAATCGAGGACTTAGAAGCCCTAGGCTTCGTAGACAGGCTCCGGGAACTCTCTGTTAAGGACTAGGTGTTAACGGCATGCCCGGTGAACCAGTTCTAATAGACGGGTCGATGGGCGAGGGTGGAGGGCAAATACTGAGAACTGCTCTGGCTATAAGCGCTGTCACAGGTGTCCCGGTGAGAATAATCAACATTAGGGCTAAGAGGAAGAAGCCCGGCCTCCGACCCCAGCACCTTACGGCTGTTAAGGCCCTAGCCGAGATCACAGGTGCTCGAGTGAGGGGTGCACACGTTGGTAGCATGAGCCTAGAATTCTACCCTGGAAAGGTTAAAGGCGGCTCTTACCGGTTCGACATAGGGACTGCGGGTAGCGTCTCATTGGTTCTCCAAGCTCTCCTACCAGCACTAGCCTACGCTGACTCCCCGGTCCAGCTTGTCATCACTGGCGGGACGGATGTCCCAATGGCCCCCACAATCGACTATATCAGGGAGGTGCTGGCCCGCCTCCTCCTACTCTTCGGGTACCGCGTTGAAATCGCCGTGGAGAGGAGGGGGCACTATCCGAGGGGAGGCGGCCTTGTACGGGTATCAATACCGAGCCCGCCGCGACGGCTCAAGCCGGTTTCACTGGTCGAGAGGGGGCGCCTGGAGGGGGTGTATGCTCGTAGCCACGCGGTAAAGTTGCCGAGGCATGTGGCGGAGAGGCAGGCTAGAGCGGCTGCCGAGGTTGTACGCGAGGCTCTGGGAGTCGACCTCAACTATGAGGTAGAGTGGTATGAGCCCTCGAGGGACCCCCACTTAGGGCCTGGTAGCGGTATAACTCTCTGGGCAATATTCGCCTCATCAGTGATGGGCTCCGACTCCCTAGGCCGCAAGGGGAAGCCAGCGGAGACAGTGGGTAGAGAAGCCGCCGTCAGGCTGGTTGAGGACATATCAACGGGAGCCGCTGTTGATAGATACGCCTCTGATATGGTACCCGTTTACATGGCCCTGGCCGAGGGAACCTCGGAATACCGGGGGTCCCTCCTGACGAGCCATGCCAGGACGGTGTTCGACCTCTTGAGACTCATTGTTAGAGGCGTTGAGATACGCGTTGAAGGCGAGAGGCCCTTCGCGGCCTGGATTAAGGGCGTCGGCTTGACCGGGTATTAGGCCTGGAGGAACTCTTCAGCTATTTCTCGTATAACTCTTGCGGCCTGCTCCCTGCTTATAGCTGACAGTGTGAGGGTCCCCCGGACAGCCCCTGATTCTACTAGCCTGGAGACTAGCGCCTTAGCGCGCTCGTACTCGCTGGGCTCGGCCTTGTCTATTTTGTTGAAGCCTACAATCACGTTTTTATTTTTAATTAATTTAATTATATTTAATAATAATTTGAACTGTCTCTCCACGTCCATGTAAGCATCACTACTAACATCAAATAGAAACAATACAAGCCCGTCCAGCTCTCGGAGAGCGGCGACCGCTCTCCTCTCAACGTCATTCATCTCCTCCACGGGCCGGTCCAGGAGGCCCGGTGTATCTATGACCTGGATTACTCTACCCCCAACCTTGGCGTGCCCGATATGTATAGTGGTCGTTGTGAAAGGATAGGCCGCAACCCTGGGCTGAGCCCTGGAGACATTCCTGACGAGGGTGGACTTACCGCTGCTCGGTGCCCCGGCGACTATGATCGTGGGGAGGCTGGGGTCTATGCCTGGCAGTTTCTGGATGAAGATCACGAGGTCTCGGAGGTAGCCTAGTTCTCTCCGGCATTTCTTGAAAGCCGAAAGTATCCTCCCCCTGCCCTCACTCGCTACCCGGAGGAGTTCTCTCTTATCCTCGGCGGCAAGTAGTAGGAAGCGGTACTTGTCGTAGAACTTGGAGGCTAGCTTCCTAGCCTTGCTTACGCAGGAGATAGCCTTATGCACCTTGTCCTTGTCGAAGTCTATTTCTATGAGTCTCCAGTAGAAGGGGTGAAGGCTATCTAGTAGCCTTGCGAGGCTCCTAACGAAATCCGTCTTGGAGATAGCGATATCGTAGGTTTTCTGGAGCGTGGCCAGTTGTTTCTCGTATAGGGTCTTACCACCCCTCGGATAACGGGACCTGATTTTTTCAAGTATCTCATCGTACGTCGGCACGTGTATCTTCTTGGCTATGCTCGCCGGGTCCCTGAAGCCGTCTTCCATCCCGTTGCTACCCGGCGTATCTCTCCCTCGATCCAGGGCCTATAACGTCGTATTATCCTCTCAAGGCTCCGCTTCGACAATCCCGTCCTCTCAGAGGCTATCGCTATTGCTCTCGTCTTACTGTTCCCCTCCGACCTCTCAAGGATGTAGTATGCTAGGGCCAGCTTAGTCCTACTCCTAACGGTGATCACGTGGGGAAGGCTATCGGCGATTCTCTTAACATGATCTGGCGGATCGCTCCCCAGCACCTTAGTAGGCCCGATCCTCCTCATCCCCCAGGAGGATGTATCGCCAGAGGGCAGAGGCTTCCCCAGCACCCGTTTTTTCAGTGGGTACTTCTCCTCCTCTCCCCTCCTACCCGGATTATAGTCGTCGATCAACCCCTCCTCTATCACGCACCCGCAATCCTGGCACACGAGACTCCCACTCAAAGGATCTACAATGATCCTTGTTGATCCGCAACAAGGGCACCTCCGCTTCAACCCGTTGCACCCTAGAAGGTAATCGCTAGGGTGGTACACGTAAGCGGGTAGGAGCCGGGGTACTCCGGGGTTAGAGGCGGGTCGTTGGAAGAAGCTTTGTAAACTTGCGGAAGTAATCCGTGGATGGGGCTCAATTTATGAATCCCAGTCAACCCTAATCTCGTCCCTGGTGTGGTTGAGGGTTGTCGAGCTTCTTCGGAGCGACGAGCGTGGGCGTAAAGGCTGGAGAAGGCGTGGCTCTAGCCACTGATAGAAGAATGGCTTATGGAACCTTTATCATGAGTAGGAATGCTAGGAAGGTGTTCCGTATAAACGACAGGATAGGGATAGTTTTCGCCGGCCTCTACGGCGATATCAGCGGGCTCGTCAGGATACTGAGGGCTGATCTTAAGAGCTACGAGCTAACAACGGGTAACCCTATTACAACGTACATGACGGCTAAGAGACTCTCCCTCATAATGTACTCGTACAAAATGTTACCCTTCATAGTGGAAACTATTGTAGGCGGACTAGACCCGGACGGGACTCCCAGGCTATACGTACTCGACTCCCTAGGCTCTATAACCGAGGAGCCCTACGCTGCCGTGGGTACTGGGGCTACGATAGCCTACGGCTACCTTGAGGCTAATTACAGGGAGGACATGAGCGGAGACGAGGCTTTGCAAATAGCGATTAACGCTGTTAAAACGGCCATAGTAAGAGACGCGGGTACAGGCGATGGAATAGACGCCGTTCTAATAAGCAAGGAGGGGGTCAGGGAGGAGTCAGTAAAGCTAAGGGTCCGGGTTGAGGAGGGGTAGGCAACGCCGCGACCCCGGGAGTGCAAGGAGATCCTCAACAGGTTCAGCCCTGCGAAGGCGAGGAGAGCTCAGGAGCTACTAGCGGGTAAGGTAGTAGTAGGGGACGATTACGGGCCGATCCGCCGGGTTGCAGGGCTCGATGTCGCCTATACAAAGATAGAGGGCTATGATCTAGGCATCGGAGTAGCAGCTATCCTATCCTATCCGTCACTCGCCGAGGAGGCCTGCTACGCCTACATGAGGATAGTATGCATACCCTACATACCAGGACTACTAGCATTCCGGGAGATGGCGGTACTAGGACCCATAATAGCGAGGCTTAGGAACCAGGTCGACCTATACGTGGTAGACGGCCACGGCATAGCCCACCCCAGGCGGTTCGGAATCGCATCGCATGTTGGAGTGGTCTCGGACACCCCCTCCATCGGGGTAGCAAAAAAGCGATTGTATGGTAAAGAGATCGCTGAGGGACCACTGAGACTCCTAGTAGGCGATAATGGCGAGAAGATAGCCGCAATAATAGAGTCTAGTAGAGGGAAGGAGATATACGTCAGCCCCGGCCATAGGATAAGCCTAGACTCAGCGGTAAGACTAGTCAAATCCATGCTGAAACCTGGCAGTAGGCTGCCAGAGCCGACGAGGATAGCCGACGCCGTCTCAAAAAGGATAAGGCGGGAGGTGAAGAGGACCGGGATCGCCAGGCCCGGCTTCATTGAATGCTCGAGCAGTATGAGCCTTGACAGATTTTTCGGATGATGTCGCTAGTGCTGCGCAGACCTCCAGAGAAGGAGACTTTCCCCTTAAATCTTACAACGCGGGGCCTCTTACCAGTCCTAGCCTCGACGATTCTGGCCAGCTCCTCCTCGTCGAAGGGCTGGTCCGGTCCAAGGACTATGATATCGGGGTTTACCCTCTCAACCGATTTCAACTTGTCCACAGGATCTCCTAGTATCGCCTCGTAGACGTATCTTATCGAGGAGATTACTCGGAGCCTTGACTCCTCGTCGAGTATAGGCTCTTTCCTCTTCTCTTCCCGGATCGTGTTATCCCTAGCTATGACAACGTAGAGCTTGCCGAAGCTGGAGGCGAACTTCAAGAGTTCTACGTGGCCCGGGTGTAGGAGGTCGAAAGTGCCCGCGAGGAATACGCGCTCCTCTTCCCATTCCCTAGCTGGCCACTCGGCTTCCAGCACTCCCGTGTATTTCAAGGAGTCGATGAGTCCCTCGGCGTATGAGGCGGCTGATAGAGCGGTGTCACAGTCTCCTTTGCCAGCATAGTATATGGCGTCCATGCTGTATCTCTCAGCGGCATCTAATAGCTCCGAGTATCCTGAGGGCATCTTTTCCCTGATCTCGCCTAGGAGGTGTATCACTCCATTAGCGTATCTGCGGGCTCTCTCACAGCTATCTCCGACGCCGCTCAACCTGGTGGACCCCGAGCGCGATTGACCCGGCCGCATGGGCTTATATTATGCGTGAGGATGTGGGGTGGCGGGCTAGGAGCCCTCTTTTCCTCTCGAGTGTGGCGGGCCCGCCGGGATTTGAACCCGGGGCCTACGGGTCTCCTCCGCTCCGGGGCCAGGACTAGGCCCCCACGCTAAAAGCCCGCCGCTCTGCCAGGCTGAGCTACGGGCCCACCGGGTCAAGTGCATCCCCACTATGGGATATAAGTCTAAAGCCGGCTACTCTAACCGTATTGGGGAAAAGTCTATAAGAACTCGGAGTCCCTACCCCCATTCTGCGAGCAAGTGGGGGGCCTGACCAGTTGCCATCTCGGTCTAAGAGGAGGGTCAGTAAGAAGATTCTAGAGCACGAGCTCGTCCCCAAGCACGAGGTCCTATCCTTTGAGGAGGCCGTCGAGGTCCTCCGGAAACTGGGGGTCCCTCCGAGCAGGCTCCCAGCTATTAGCGTTAATGACCCCGTCGTACAGCTTATCGGGGCGAAGCCCGGAGACATTATTAAGATCACGCGTAAATCGCCCACGGCGGGTGAAGCCGTGTATTATAGGATCGTTGTAGCTTTCTAGGAGGGGTGCTTGCTAGTATGCCCAAGAAGAAGGATTCTGGCTCGAGCAAGACAGCTCCAATCACCATAGAAGACCTATGGCCCGTGTACAACTCCTTCATAAAGTCAACAGGCCTAGCCAGGCAGCACTTAGACTCGTATAACCAGTTAGTATCAAGGAAGATCCAGGAGATGATTGATTCTATCGGGGAGATAACGCCTGCTTGGAGGATGATGCGCCGCAGGAAGGGGCCCCTGCCCCCTAACCTGCCAGACATTAGGATTAAGATTAGCGAGGTGCGCTTCGGCCATCCGGAGGTCAAGAGCGCCGGGTACTCGACCCGAATATACCCCCTGGACTGTAGGATGAGGAATCTCTCCTATGTTGCACCACTCTTCGTCAAGGCAACGCTCATAATAAATGGTCACGTGAAGGAGAAGGATAAGGAGGTTAAAATCGCTGATTTCCCCGTTATGGTGAAATCAGTCATAGACCCGCTCTCCAGGATGAGCGAGGAGGAGCTAACGAGTATAGGCGAGGACCCCTACGACCCGGGAGGCTACTTCATAATTAATGGGAGCGAGAAGGTCGTCGTTATCCAGGAGGACCTAGCAGTAAACAGGATAATTGTTGGGCCCGCGGCCGCCGGGACGGCGAAGATAACGCATAGCGCTAAGGTAGTCTCCACAATGCTAGGTGTAAGGCGCCAGGTCATAGTTGATAGGATGAGTGACGGTAGCCTCGAGGTGTCCATGTCCCGGCTGAATGCGAGGATACCCTTCGTAATACTCATGAGGGCCCTCGGCTTCGTGGAGGAGCGTGAGATAGCTTATGCAGTCTCTCCAGACCCCGACGTGCAGCAGGAACTCGTGCCCAGCTTCGAGAAGGTGGCCCATATTGCTAGGACGCAGGAGGAGGCGCTGGAGTACATCGGTAATAGGCTCGCTAGCGGGCAGCCCAGGGAGAAGAGGATTGAGAGAGCCCTCGAGTTCCTAGACAACCAGTTCCTCCCGCACCTTGGCAACAAGCCCGAGGACAGGGAGAAGAAGGCCTTCTTCCTAGCCGAGATGGCTAACAGAGTGCTCCAACACTACCTCGGCAAGAGGCCAGCCGACGACAAGGACCACTACGCTAACAAGAGGCTCAGGCTGGCAGGAGACTTAATAGCTGAGATATTCCGTGAAGCCCTCAACAGCTTCGTCTACACAATCCAGCAACAGCTAGAGAGGCTCACGACGCAAAAGCCCGCCTCCAGCATAAAGCTATCCTACCTAATACGCCCCGACGTAATAACCGACAAGCTACGCACGGCCCTCGCAACCGGTAACTGGGGGAGGGATAGAACGGGCGTTAGCCAGGCGTTGGACAGGACTAACTGGATAAGCCTCCACAGCCACCTGAGGAGGGTAATATCCCCCCTTAGCAGGGGCCAAGTACACCTCGAGGCTAGAGACCTTCATGGAACACACTGGGGAAGGCTCTGCCCCTTCGAGACACCAGAGGGTATAAACTGTGGCCTCGTAAAGAACCTAGCCCTCCAGGCTTACATATCGGTGGGGGTCCCCGAGTCAGAGATCGAATCACTCCTCTACGATCTCGGAGTAATACCCATACGTAAGGTGGTAAACGAGGCTCTCAAGGAGGGAAGGCCTCCCGAGATAATGGAGGCCGGCGCCAAGGTATTCCTGAACGGTAGGCCAGTGGGCTATCATCCCGATGGTGAGAAGCTCGTAGAGGAGATAAGGAAGAGGCGTAGGAGGGGCGAGATCTCCTACGAGATAGGAGCCGCCCACATCCAGACCGAGTACGTCAACGAGGTCTACATTAACAGCGATGAAGGACGCCTTATGAGACCCCTTATAGTGGTGGAGAACGGCAAGCCCAAGCTCACGAGCGAACTAGCCGAGAAGGTTAGGAGGGGGGAGCTAGACTTCTGGGACCTCGTTAGGATGGGGATTGTGGAACTCCTCGACCCAGACGAAGAGGAGAACGCCTACATAGCAGAATTCCCAGAGGACGTCACAGAGGAGCACACTCACCTCGAACTATGGGTCCATGCAATAGTAGGGGTAGCCGCGGCGACCATCCCCTATCTAGAGCACAACCAGAGCCCTAGGAACACGTACCAGTCCGCAATGGCTAAGCAAGCCCTGGGACTCTACGCCCTAAACTACAAGTACAGGACTGACAGCCACTCCTACCTCCTGCACTATCCGCAGAAGCCGATAGTCCAGACGAGAATGCTAGACCTGATAGGCTACAATTCGAGGCCCGCGGGCCAGAACATGGTTGTAGCCCTAATGTCCTACATGGGCTACAACATGGAAGACGCCATAGTCTTCAACAAGTCCAGCGTGGACTTCGGCCTCGCCAGGGCCCACTTCTTCCGAGTATATACTGCGGCCCAGAGCCTATACCCCGGCGGGGCCATGGATGAGATAAGGATACCGGAGCCGAACCTACTCGACCATAAGGGAGACGAGTACTACAAGAAGCTAGGCCCAGACGGCATAGTAGACCCCGAAGTATATGTTAAGGGTGGAGACGTCCTAATCGGGAGAGTCAGCCCGCCAAGATTCATAGGAGAAGAGAGGGTCATGGTGTCGACAGCCCTCATTCGTAGAGACACGAGCGTGCAGCTAAGGTACGGTGAGGAGGGCATAGTTGACAGTGTAATCCTAACCCAGACACAGGAGGGATACAAGCTAGTCAAGGTGAGGGTTAGAGAGCAGAGAATACCGGAGATAGGCGATAAGTTCGCGAGCAGGCACGGCCAGAAGGGTGTAATAGGAATCCTCCTACCAAGGTACGACCTCCCCTACACGGAGGACGGGATCGTACCGGACATAATAATGAACCCGCACGCAATACCCTCTAGGATGACCGTCGGCCAGCTACTCGAGAGCATCGCTGGCAAGGCGGGTGCACTAATGGCGAAGTACATCGACGGGACCCCCTTCTACAAGCAAGACATCGAGGGATTAAGGCTGGAGCTCGTCAAGAGAGGCTACGACCCCAACGCCCGTGAAGTAATGTACGATGGCAGGACCGGGAGAAGGATTGAAAAACCAATAACAGTCGGCATAACATTCTACCAGAGGCTCTACCACATGGTAGCCGATAAGATGCATGCAAGGGCGACTGGGAAGGTGCAGCTACTAACAAGGCAGCCGACAGAGGGCAAGGCGAGGCAGGGAGGATTAAGGTTTGGAGAGATGGAGAGAGACTGCCTCATAGGCCACGGAGCCACCGCCCTCCTAAGGGACAGGATGCTCTTCAACAGCGACAAGTACGAGATGCTCGTATGCAACAAGTGCGGGCACATAGCATGGTATAATGCTAGGAAGGGAGTCTACGAGTGCCCGATTCACGAGGAGGACGGCGACGTGAAACCCGTAATCGTACCCTACGCGTTCAAGCTACTACTGCAGGAGATAACTAGCATGGTAATCAAGCCCAGGCTAATAGTCTCAAGCAAGATCGACGTGCTAAACAAGCTCCCAGGCTTTAACGCATCCTTCCTCAAGCGCGACGGAGGCAACGGTAAGCGGGAGGCGGGCTCGGAGAAGAAGGCGGCCCCTCGTACTAAGTCGAAAGCCTAATATGGGGGTGGTCTCGGGTGAGCGTGGAATCATATATATTATCTAAGATAAAATTCGGTGTTCTCCCTCCACACGAGATCTCCCGCATGGCTCGTGTGACCGTGACACGCGCGGAACTCTACGAGAGCGACGGGACCCCGGTCATGGGTGGCCCGAGGGACCCCCACTTCGGCGCGATAGAGCCGGGAGAGGTATGCCCCGTCTGCGGTAACAGGAGGGACGCGTGTCCAGGCCACTTCGGTAAGATCGACCTGGCTAGACCGGTGCTACTCCCCTACTATAGCGACCACGTCAACGCGGTGCTCCAAGCTACCTGCAGGTCCTGTAGCAGGATCCTCCTTCCAGAAGAGCAGGCTAATAGGATGAGGAGGATACTAAAGACGCTTAAGGAGAAGTGGCCTCGCCTAGCCCAGAGCTTCATTAAAGAAGTCAGGAAGCAAGCGGCCCAGAACTCTGTTTGCCCTCACTGTGGGGCTAGGCAGTACAAGATACGCTACATCCGCCCAGTCATATTCTACGAGGAGCGCCCGGAGGGAGAAGTCAGGCTAACGCCTATCGAGATTAGGGATAGGCTTGAGAAGGTTAGGAACGAGGACGTAGAGCTGCTAGGATTAGACCCAGAGTATAGTAGGCCCGAATGGATGGTTGCGACTGTGCTACCTGTGCCCCCGCTAGCAATAAGACCGCCTATCACCCTTGAAACAGGCCTCAAGTCAGAGGACGACTTGACACACGCGCTCGTCGAGATTATTAGGCAGAACGAGAGGCTTAAGCATTATCTTCGAACGAGCGCTCCCGAGACGATGGTTGAGGATGCTTGGATAGCCCTTCAACACATGATAGCCGCCTATATCGATAACGAGCTGCCAAACGTTTACGTGTTACAGCATAGGGGCGGCAGGCCCCTAAAGACCCTAGCTCAAAGGCTTAAGGGTAAGGAGGGGAGGCTTAGGGGTAATCTCTCCGGTAAAAGAGTCAACTATTCTGCTAGAACCGTGATAAGCCCAGACTCCGAGATAAGCATCAATGAGGTGGGAGTTCCAAAGGAGATAGCGATGATCCTAACCTACCCGATGAGAGTCACACTAGAGAACATTGAGGAGGCCAGGAAGCTAGTACTCAACGGCCCCTACAAGTGGCCCGGGGCGACCTACGTAATAAAAGCGAGGACGGGGACTAAGATAGACCTACGCTATCATAAGAACCATAAGCAGCTGGCTGAGAGCTTAGAACCGGGCGATATAGTCGAGAGGCACCTCGTAGACGGGGATATAGTCCTCTTCAACAGGCAGCCTAGCCTGCACAGAATGTCAATACTAGGCCATAGAGTAAGAGTAATGCCGGGTAAGACTTTCCGCCTAAACCCCCTGGTCTGCCCGCCTTACAACGCAGACTTCGACGGAGACGAGATGAACCTCCACGTTCCACGCTCTGAGGAGGCGGCCGCAGAGGCCGAGGAAATACTTCTGGTCGAGAGGAACATAAAGACCCCCAGGTACGGAGGGCCGATAATCGGCGGGAGGCAAGACTACATCAGCGGAGCCTACCTCATGACAGTGAAGACAAGGCTCTTCACCAAGGAGGAAGTACTAGAACTCCTCGCTAAGGCTGGCTACAAGGGCGAGATACCCGAGCCCGCAATACTCTACCCGAAGGAGTATTGGACCGGCAAGCAGATAGTGAGCCTCTTCCTACCAGAGGACTTCAACTATGAGGGCAGGGCTAAGATTAACGCCGGTCCACTGGCATGCGATAGCTACGACTGCTTCAATGACTCCTATATAGCGATAAGAGACGGGAAACTCCTCATGGGAGTGTTCGACAAGAACGCTATCGGAGCAGAGCAGCCCAACAACGTCCTCCACATCATAGCCCTCGAGTACGGGGACGACAAGGCGAGGGAGATACTAGACAGCATCTATAAGTCCTATATTAGGATGCTCGAGCTGAGAGGCCTGACCCTGAGCCTATCAGACGTAGACATACCCGTGGAGGCTAGGAGAGAGATCGATAAGCTGGTAGAGGAAGCCAAGAAAGAGATAATGGAAATGATCGAACTCTACAAGCAAGGGAAACTAGAGCCCATACCGGGGAGAACCCCAGAGGATAGCCTAGAGATCAAGATAATCAACAGGCTGCAAGAACTCTTCCGAAAGGCCGCCGAGGTAGCAGTGAACTATATGGACCCGTTCAACGACGTCTTCATAATGGCCAGGACGGGTGCGAGGGGCAGCGAGACAAACATAGCCCAAATGGTGGCAATGCTAGGCCAACAGGTAGTTAGAGGCAAGAGGATCCACAGGGGCTACCGCAACAGGACCCTTCCACACTTCAAGTGGGGAGACCTAGCCCCGGAGGCCAAGGGCTTCGTAAGAGGCAACTTCCGCTACGGCCTAAGGCCCGTGGAAGTCTTCTTCCACGCAGCCGCTGGCAGGGAGGGACTAGTAGACACGGCTGTTAAGACAAGCCAGAGCGGGTACATGCAGAGAAGGCTAATGCACGCCCTGAGCGACGCCCTAGTAATGCACGATGGAACCGTGAGAGACGCCTATGGGAACCTGATCCAGTTAAGATACGGAGAGGACGGGGTCGACCCCATGAAGACATACCACGGCGACCCCGTCGATATTGACAGGTTGATCGAGAAGTACTCCCGCGTGAAGTGAGGTGACCAGGAGTGAGTAAACCATTAAACATATTCACGGATAATCTGGAGGAAATCATAGAGATAGCTAGAACCATCCTTCCCCCGAAGAAAATGGAGGAGATAGAAGAGAAGGTCATCAAAAATGAAAAGCTAACCGACAAGCAAAAGTTACTAATAGTAAGAGACGCTATAATAATATACACCCGCTCCCTAGCCCACCCAGGAGAGCCGGTAGGCACTGTTGCAGCACAGTCAATAGGAGAGCCCGGCACTCAAATGACCCTTAGAACATTCCACTATGCTGGAGTAATAGAGTTCGACGTAACCCTTGGGTTACCAAGGCTAATAGAGATCGTGGATGCGAGGAGAGAGCCCTCCACCCCAATAATGACTGTTTACCTCGACGAGAAGCACCGTTACGATGAAGAGAAGGCTAAAGAGATAGCCAGGAGACTGCAATATACTACCGTTGGAAACGTAATAGACGAAGTTCAGTATGCCCTAGGCTCCAACGAGTTCTACGTAATACTAGACCCAGAGATGCTAGAGGACAGGGGAGTAACCGTAGAGAAAGTTGTTGAGGCATTAAAGCGGAGCAAGCTGGGAGAAGTAGAGGAAACAGATGAACCCTACGTCATTAGACTGTTAGCATCTGAGAGAGTCCTACCTCCAGAATACTACTTCGACCCCATGGCCTACAAGGAGGTGGAAAATAAGATAAAGAAAGTATACCTCAAAGGCATTAAAGGAATAAAGAGAGCCGTAATACAGGCAGAAGAGAAGGAAGTAAACGGGGAGAAGGTCAAGGAGTACTATATTGTAACGGAAGGAAGCAACCTAGCAGAAGTCCTCCGCGTAAGAGGTGTAGACCATAGGAGGACTACAACCAACAACATACACGAGATAGCGCAAGTCCTAGGAATAGAAGCGGCTAGAAACGCGATAATAAACGAGATAATGAAAGTACTGAAAGACGCTGGACTAGACGTAGACATAAGGCACGTAATGCTAGTGGCAGACATGATGACGTTCACCGGGAAAATAAGGCAGATTGGAAGGCTCGGCATCGCTGGCGAGAAGGAGAGCGTGCTAGCCAGGGCCGTCTTCGAAATGACTGTTAAGAACCTCTACGATGCTGCAGCCACAGGAGAGATCGAAGACTTCAGGGGCGTATCCGAGAAGTCGATAATAGGACAGCCACCACCCGTCGGCACTGGAGTCGTAGTATGGTTAAAAACCCGTGAGAAGTAGATACACCGGGGGAGCCAGCCTAGCCGAAAGGGTAGAGGAGGTGCCAGCAAATGTCACTCTCAATAGAGAAGGAGTTGCGAAACCTCATACGTACCGGCAAGTATGTGATAGGCACAAAGCAAACACTTAAACTACTAAAAACAGGTAAACTAAAACTAGTCATAATGGCGAAGAACACTCCGCCAGAGACAAAAGCCAGGGTCAAGTACTATGCGAGGCTCGGAAACACGCCAATTATAGAGTATGAAGGAACAAGCGTGGACCTCGGCAGCGCTCTCGGAAAGCCCTTCGTCGCATCTATGATAGGAGTAATCGATGAGGGAACATCAAAGATACTCAGCTTAATAGAGTAGCTGTTGTGAAGGGAGAAAGCCGATGAGCGAGGAGCGGATAACTCCCGAAGAGCTGCGATACCTTTCCATCCTTGAAGAGCTAACAGGAGCGCTAGGGATAAGGTGTATAATGGACGAGGAAAACAACAAGCTCATCTTCCTAGTCAAGGACACCGACGTCGGCAAGGCGATAGGAAGAGGCGGTAAGAATGTGAAACTCCTACGAGCTCTCCTCAAGAAGAATATAGAGATCGTAGCATACGCCGAGGATATAGAAGGTATGGTGAGAAACCTCTTCCCCTCGGTTAAAATCCTGGGAGTAGACATTGTCAAGCGGGGGGACTCCAAGACAGTCATAGTTAAGGTTGCCGAGGAGGATAAAGGCAGGGCCATAGGCCGGGAAGGCAGGAATATAAAAAGAGCCAGGCTAGTACTCCAGAAGCTATTCGGGGTAAACAGCGTAGTTATTAAATGAGGCTGGCCAGAGGCCAGGCATAGCTTAAAAACCACGGGGCCCAGCCACTAGCCGGGGATGCGGGAGACATGACCGGTAAGAAATCGCCTGTAGGCCTGTTCGCCGCGAGGAAGCTGAGAAGAAAGAGGATGAAGTTCAGGTGGAGCCAGAGAGAGTTCAAGAGGAGGATGCTAGGCCTAAAGAAGAAGTACGATCCACTAGAAGGCGCACCCATGGCGCGCGGCATTGTTCTAGAGAAGGTTGGAGTCGAGGCCAGGCAACCCAACTCTGCTCTCCGAAAGTGTGTTAGGGTCCAGCTAGTCAAGAACAAGAAGGTCGTTACAGCTTTCGTCCCGAGAGATGGAGGAATATTATACATCGACGAACACGACGAGGTCATAATTGAGGGTATAGGAGGCCCCAGGGGCCGGTCCATGGGCGATATCCCAGGAGTCAGGTATAGGGTCGTAATGGTGAACGGAGTATCCCTGAAAGCCCTATGGCTCGGGAAGAAGCAGAAGCCCAGGAGGTAAACCATAGCCTACGAGACTAATAGAAATCCTCGCTATCCTCACCCTCGTTATCCTCTTCCTCCTCTAACGCTATTTCCAAGAGTTCCTCCGAGACGTAGACTGGTTTATCAGTTATCATTGCTAGGAAGAGGGCGTGGCTCGGGATCATCTTCACGGTCAAGTGGAGGCCGTCGCTCTCAAAATGGACTGTTGCAGTGTAAACTCCAGTGTTCTCGTCGAACTCGTCGATGACAACCCTATCGAGGCTCTTATCCATTAAGTCCTTGAACTCGTCGTGGAAAGCTAGCAGGGAAAAGAGGCTCTGCCTCCTGGGGGGAGGATTACCGTTACGGATCATCTCGAGAGCTTCGATTACCTCCGGTGGGACATAGTACATCTCGAACATTTCACCGTTTTCAAGGTAGAGGCGCAGCCCTATCGGATACCTGGCAGCGACAGGGGGATAGTCGCCTTCTTCATTGTAAACGAGCTGGTAGATCGGCGCTACATCGACTACTCTATACGCCTCGGCCAATAGGCTCCTACCTCGCCCGGTAGGACATGGTGGGGTCAAGCAGGGCTTAAACATCTATGGGAACCACCGGAGGGGCCTAGTGGAAGCTTATAAGGCCCTTAGTGGAGGGGTAGGATTCGAGGGGTGCCCAGTATAGTGCCTGAAGAAACGGTGCTACCAGAGGACATAGAGGTAAGAGCTGACTCGATAAGGCTCTTCGGAAAGTGGAGCTGGGTAGAAGTAGAGGTAAGGGATCCCGGGCTTAAACGCTACATAAGCCTACGCCCCGTATGGATCCCACATACTGGCGGGAGACACGAGCACAGGAGGTTTGCTAAAAGCGAAGTCCCTATCGTCGAGAGGCTCATGAACCAGCTCATGAGGCCGGGCAGAAATGGCGGCAAGAAGCACCTAGCCTACAACATTGTTAAAACCGCTTTCGACATAATTTACCTTGAGACCGGTGAGAACCCGCTCCAAGTCCTAGTTAGAGCGATCGAAAACGCCGCCCCGAGAGAGGAGACCACCAGGATAGTCTACGGCGGTATAACCTACAGGGTCTCAGTAGACGTAGCCCCCCAGAGGCGCGTCGACCTAGCCCTACGGTTCCTGGCAGAGGGTGCGAGGCAATGCGCCTTCAACAACCCCAAGCCCATAGAGGAGTGCCTCGCAAGAGAGATAATCCTAGCCAGCAAGGGGGACCCACAGAGCCACGCCATCCGGCAGAAAGAAGAGATCGAGAGGATCGCTCTCAGCTCAAGGTAAAGGAGCATCCCAGCTCCTCCCCCTACATACTATTCCTCCCAGAGGGCCACCGCCGCCTGGAACGGTGCCTTTTTAACTCCTTCCTACACCGTTTACTCCCGGCTAGTCAGGACACGATGGGGTGGTGTAGGAAATGCCAGAGAAGCCTCACTTA
>JALVJB010000211.1 GCA_027034115.1 Acidilobaceae archaeon
AGCAGCAAGTGCTACAAGAACTTCATGAAGCTTAGGAGGAGGCCGGACAGGCTAGCATGGATCCGTAAGATGAAGAAGAAGCTAGCCTAAGTTCTCAAATACCCCTTTATCCCACCTACCTCCTCACCCAGGTGCTAGTACATGGCGGTAGAGAGAACCCTAGTGCTCGTCAAGCCGGACGGTGTGAAGAGGGGTCTTATAGGCGAGGTCATCTCAAGATTCGAGAGAAAAGGCCTAAAGATAAAAGCGTTAAAAATGGTGTGGCTCGATAAGTCGAAGGCCGAGGAATTCTACAGCGTCCATAAAGACAAGCCCTTCTTTAACAGCCTCGTAGAGTTTATAACAAGCGGGCCCATTGTAGCTATGGTGCTAGAGGGCGACTCCGCCATAAGCGTTGTCAGGCTAATGATCGGGGCGACCGATGGTAGAAAAGCCGCTCCAGGAACCATTAGGGGTGACTTCGCTCTTGATATTCAAGATAATGTTGTACATGCTAGTGATAGTGAGGAGAGCTTCAAGAGAGAGTTCAGCGTGCTATTCAGCGAGGAGGAAATAGTGCCCGATTACTAGGCTATCTTCTTCAACTTCAATAACACGCTCGTATATCCTATGTCTCCCTGTCTCTTCTTTATCTCGGCGATCTCCTTGAGGACGGAGAGCTCGTCCTCGCTTATGAGGTCGCGGAACTCTGTTACAAGCTTCTTCGCATGATCAGCCGGCACATTGGTATACATTACGTCGCCCTCGTCAACATGCCTCCCAACTAGTATCCTCCCCTGAATAGATATAGCCACCTCCATGCCGAGACGGGCCTCGCTCAGGCTCCTGTCCCGGTCCCGGATAGCCATAATCCTACCTAGAGGGCGGCCCCGATCATCCATCAAGGGATAACCGGGTTTTATCACGCCTCCCTCAACCTTGACGCCTACTATGGCTGGGTCGCTCCTCCTGAACACGTAGCCTGGAAGGATTCTAACCTTGCCGGGCCTTACTAGACCCGCAAGCTGCTGCAGTCTCTGCCTCTGCTTTTCCTCTTCAATCCACTTCTCATACGACTCCAACAACCTATAAATTACGTTATCAGCGAAAATTTTCACTCCAGCATGCTTGGCTTCCATCTCAGCCTCTGGTAGGACTTTCACGTTAAACGCTAGGATAACGCCTAGGAAGGGGTCCTCCTTCCGGGTTATAGAAGCGTCTATCACGTCGATCCTTGATACCGGGCCTATGTCAGCTATCCTAACAGGTATATTCCTCCTCTTCAGGGCGGTCACTAATGCTTCTAGAGTCCCGAGGGTATCGGCTTTCACCACCACTCCTACCTTGTCCGTCCGGATTCTTATCTCCTCTAACTCCTTCTCTACCTCCTTCATAAGCCTCCGTGCATCCTCCTCGCTAGCCGCCACGTAGAGGGGTGATCCTGCTAGTGCATCTTCTAGTCCAGGAGCGGCGACCCTCACCCCGCTAGCAGCGTATACGGCGTCTACGTTCATGAATTTCGCTTCCCTAGACCGAATGTCTTGGAGTGGCCGGGGCATGAGTAGCGCCCTGACTGTTGTCTTAATGGGGCCGTTCTTGCCTCCAACAATTATCGTATCGCCGACCCTTAAGACGCCATCATAGATCACGGCGTCTAGAGTGGTTCCCAGGCCAGGGTGCTCTTTTACTTCTAGCACAACCCCTTTGGCGGGACCCTCAGCATATCTCAACCTGTTCTTCAAATACTGCTGTGTTAATCCCGCCAAGACTGCGAGGAGCTCTGGGACTCCCTCACCGGTTCTAGCGGAGACCGGTACCACCGCTATGGCCTTTGTGAAATCTTTTATCCTAGTGAACAGCTCGGCTGGTAAACCGAGTTCGTATAACTTACCTATAATTTCATATATTTTTTGCTCTAATAATGCCTGCACCTGCGGTGTCTGCTTCTTAATAGAGAATATGAAGGGCTCGTCAGGGTGGGGCTTCCAACCAGGTATCCTATCAATTTTATTTGCCGCTACAAGGAAGGGGACCCTCCTCTCCTTTAACAGCTCCACAGCCTCATAAGTTTGCGGCTGGAACCCCTCCATTACATCTACTACTACGATTGCGAAGTCAGCTACGCTCCCACCTCTCCTCCTAAGGTTCGAGAAGAGCTCGTGGCCTGGCGTGTCAATGAATAAGAGGCCCGGAATTATTAGCTTAATAGGTATTATTTTCTTTAATGGCTCGGCTATTTTCTCGATCACATCTGCCGGTACGAAGCTCGCGCCGATGTGCTGTGTTATCCCCCCTGCTTCCCTGGCTGCGACCGCGGTCCTCCTTATCTTATCAAGTAGAGTAGTTTTTCCGTGATCCACGTGACCTAGCACCGTCACTATGGGCTGCCGAAGCCTCGGCTTCTCCTTCCCCGCCTTATCAGCCACTGGCAACACCCCGAGAAGTCTACCTTATCCTGGTAAACGTTATTAGGTGTGTGGTAGAGTCGGATAACCGCATGAGCTGGTCGGAGGCCCTCGAGCCTCGAGGGCAGACCGGCGTGGGAGCGTGGGATCATGGCAGAGGAGGCACCCCCGCTTAGGCTAGTAATCTCTGACCCTAAGGGAGGCAGGAAAATAATCAAAGTCAAGGTTAAAGGCGTAGAAGACGAAGACCTCGAGTACACCAAGGAGATGAGGAGGGAGAAAGAGAAGGGCAAAGTCAAGAAGGAGCGCTCCCGTCTCCCCCTAGCTAAAGTCAACTCGAAGCTAGCTAAGGAGCTAGACCTCGAGGAAGTCGGCGTACTAACACTACGATTCAAAACAGAGGATGGAAGGGTAAACGAGACATTCAAAGTAATAATTGACGATAATGTTCCGGATAACACTGTGCACGTCAACATGGAGCACCTAGGCGAGCTAATAGGTGATATGGAGGGCGAGGCCGAGGCTTTCAGGGCCAAAGCATGGCAAATAGCCATACCACAAAAGATAGTTGAAAGGCTTGCAGGCCTCGAAATAGGCGACGTCTTCGACGGCTCGCTAGTAGGCGTAGAGGGTGTGCGATTCAAGATACGTGGCGGTAGCGATGCAACCGGTTTCCCAATGCACCCCGGCGTACCCGGCTCCGGTAAGAAGAGGGTACTACTATCTGGCCCGCCAGGATTCCATCCACGGGAGAAGGGAGAAAGGAGAAGGAAAACAGTTCGAGGACGCATGATCCCGGACCCGCGTGGAGAGAGAAGGAAAACAGTGCTAGCCCAGCTCAACGTTATAATACACTATGAGAAGTAACAATTAAACCAGCGGTAACTCAGCATCAAAACCCCTAATACTCTCCTCCTTGACAAGTGGAGGCGGGGACGGATAATAATGAGCAGTGATAATAGGCAGCCCGAGGTAAACATTGGAGTCGTAGGCCACGTAGATCATGGAAAGACAACGCTCGTCCAGGCCCTGACAGGCATTTGGACTATGAGGCATAGTGAGGAGATACGCAGAGGAATGACGATAAAGCTGGGCTATGCCGATGGAGAAATATGGGAGTGCAAAGGCTGCGGCTTCCCCGACAAGTTCTCGCCAGAACCCGTCTGCGAGTGCGATCCAAGCGCAACACCCGTCCTAAGAAGAAGAGTATCCTATGTGGACGCGCCTGGCCACGAAATACTTATGGCAACTATGCTCTCAGGAGCCGCACTTATGGACGGGGCCATTCTAGTCATAGCCGCAAACGAGCCGTGCCCTCAGCCCCAAACTCGCGAGCATCTAGTGGCACTTGAAATTATAGGAGTAGACAAAATAGTAATAGTTCAGAACAAAGTAGACGTCGTCTCGCCCGAGAGGGCCCGGGAGAGCTACCAAGAGATAAAAAGATTCGTCAAGGGGACCATAGCCGAGAACGCCCCCATAATTCCCGTGAGCGCTCTCAAGAGGGCAAACATAGACGCCGTCTTAGCGGCTATCGAAGAATTCATACCAACACCTCCCAGAGACCTTGATAAACCCCCTCTAATGTTCATCGCTAGAAGCTTTGACGTTAACAAGCCAGGAACACCACCAGAGCAACTAGTAGGAGGCGTAATAGGAGGCGGAGTAATCCACGGCATATTCCGTGTGGGAGACGAGATCGAAATCCTACCAGGCCTGCCTATTAGAAAGCCAGGAGGGAAAATAGAGTATGAACCCCTCTACTCAGAGATAACCAGCCTCAAGTTCGGCAAGCTCAGCGTCACTGAGGCCAAGCCGGGAGGCCTAGTAGCTATTGGGACAAAACTCGACCCATCACTGACAAAAGCTGACAACCTCGTCGGAAACGCTGTAGGCAAGCCCGGCCAACTCCCACCAGTACTCGACTCCATCAGGGTCGAGTACAAACTCCTTGATAGAGTTGTAGGCTTGAAAGAAGAAGTGAAAGTAGAGCCTATCCGAAGAGGCGAGATGCTAATGATCACTGTTGGCACAGCGATAACCCTAGGAATAGTACAGTCAGTATCAAAGGACCACTTCGAAGCCAAGCTGAGACGGCCAGTAGTCGCTTGGAACGGCGCGAGAGTGGCCTTTAGCAGGAGGATACACGGGCGTTGGAGGCTCATAGGCTGGGGTCATGTAAGAGAATAAAGATACTCGTCGACACTAACTTCCTCATCCTACTAGCGACTGGGATAATAGCCCCTAGCCTTATAGACAAGGCTGTAGATTACTCCTACGAGCTACTCGTACCGGAATCTGTCTTTGAAGAGCTAGTGAAACTTACGCGAGAAGCACCCCGCGGAAAGACTAGGAAGACCGCGAGTAGGGCTCTCGAGTTCCTAGAAGCGGGAGAGATTGCTTATAAGAGGATTCCGTCGGAAACCATGAATCCCGATGATGATCTCATAATGATTGCCAGAGAGATGAGGGCGAGTGGATGCAGGGTCTTAATAGCTTCGAATGACCGCGAGCTACGTAGAAGAGCCAGGCAAGCCGGGATCGCTACGCTATACTACAGGGAGAATAAGGGAATACTGGAGACTGATTGGGCCCCCTTGTAGCATTTACCCCTAGTATTGTTTTTAAGGCGTTGCTACACACTTGCGAAGTGCCACTCGGATAGGCCAACTGATGGGTGCCAGCCTTGTACGAGATCGTTGAAGCCGAAGAATGGATAGGACTGCTCGTAGGCACCGAGGAGAGCATTGACTTCGCCGCGCTACAATACCTGCGAGACAAGCTTGAGGGGAAGCTTGACCCGGAAATAGGCGGCATAATTATATCAATAATAGACGCTAAAATAGTGAGTGAAGGAGTAATCCTACCACTCCCCGGCGACGTCCAAGTATACTACGTAGTCAGATACAAGATGCTTGTATTCAAACCCGTTCAACTAGAAGTTGTCCGGGGAATAGTAAGGGAAGCCAGGGAAATAGGAATATTCGTTGACCTAGGACCGATCGATGGTTTCGTCTATAGAAACCAGATAATGGACGAGCCCGTGGAATTCCTCCCGGAGAGGAGAGGGTTTAAGGGAGTAAATACTGGAAGAATAATTGAAATAAACGATGTTGTGAGAGCCAGGATAACCCAGATAGGTAAGGATCGCAAAGGATACGGTCTCCGAATAGGGATGACAATGAGGCAACCCTACCTTGGTAAAGAAGAATGGATTAGAGGTGGATCCTAATGCCCCGTGGAAGACAGCCAAGTAAGAGGCCCAAGCTGAAGGCGTGCAGGAGGTGTGGAGCACTAGTCGATTCAAAGGTAAACGTTTGCCCCGTATGCGGATCAACGGAGTTTACCGATAACTGGGAGGGCATGATCGTCATACTGGACCCGTCGCACTCCGAGCTAGCGAAAGAGCTACAAATAGAGAAACCCGGCCTTTACGCTATACGAGTCGCTGGCAGAGTCATTAAGAGAGCCGCACAGTGATGGGTAGTGAACGCTCTGTTAATGCCCGCCCTGGCGCTACCCTACCAGCATAGGAGGGATTTCTCGAAGCCCAGAGGAGTAATCGTGAGGGGAGACCTCACCGGCTACTTAGAAGAAGCACCAGAACCTCTCACCTGCGTAGGAGACGTTGTATCCGGGTACTGTGGTAACACCTCCAAGGAACACTTAGTCCTAGTCATCGATGGGAAAACGAGAAGGTCTCATAAAGTAAACATCAGTATACAAGGATTCCAACTTTTGGAAATAGTGAACCCGCCGGGATACCTGACGCTAGAAGCTATCAAGGCGTTATGTAGAGCTGAAACCAGCCCCGGCCGCTGGTTAATCCTGGTGCGCGGAGAAGAGGATATGATAGCGTTAGCGGCCCTCTCTTGTATGCCCTGGAGGGGGACCCTTGTATACGGAGTCCCCTCGGTGGGAGCGACGATAATCAGAGCAAATGCGGCTATCTTGCGTGAGGCGCAGTCTCGTTTTCTACTGCTTAGACCCGTTCTCGTTGAAGCTCCGGGCAAAGCGAATAATACTCTTTAAACCCGTCATACCGGCTTCTACCGGGGAGGCGGGTGCCAGCAGTGAGCGGACAAATAGCCAGGATAGACCTAGGCGATGGCGTCTGGGCCGAGGTAATAGAGGATAAGTATAATCCTCTGATTAAACGGAGAGAGTTAAAGCTCCAGCTTCACCACGAGCTAAAATCTACTCCTATGAGGATTAATGTGAGGCTAGGCATATCGGAGAAACTCGGCGTTGACATTCAAAGAGTCTACGTCAGGAAAATTGAGACCGAGTATGGTATTGGAATCTCTATAGCCGAGGTCCACATCTATGATACCGTTGACAGGGCCTTAGCGTTCGAACCTAAGTATGTTATCGATCGTAATGGCGGAGTCAACCCGTTCGAGGAAGAAGAGGGGTGAGCAGGCTATGGGTAAGAGGAAGGTACAGATATGGAAGCTCTACGAGGTCGACTATAACACGGGGACTATAAAGAGGAAGAATAAGAAGTGCCCTAGATGCGGTAACTTCATGGCACACCACTTGAAGCCCGTGGAGAGGTGGCACTGTGGCTACTGCGGCTACACGGAATTCGTCGGGAAGAGGTAGTGTGATAGCTCTAGGCATAGAATCCACCGCCCACACATTTGGTGTTGGCATAGTCTCCGATAGGAAGCCCTATATCCTCGCGGACATCCGGTACAAGTATATGCCTTCGAGGGGAGGGATCCTCCCTAGGGAGGTCGCCCAATACTTCTCCACGATAGCTGGGAGAGCAGTTAGAGAAGCACTAGATGAAGCCGGACTAGGGATACAGGATTTATCGCTCATAGCTGTTGCATTGGGGCCCGGTATGGGGCCTGCGCTTAGAATCGGTGCGACCGTTGCTAGGGCTCTTTCAGCGGCTTACGACCTCCCCCTGATACCTGTTAATCACGGTATTGCCCATATAGAGATAGCTAGGTTCTTTTCCAAGGCGCGTGACCCAGTAATACTCTACGTTTCTGGGGGGACAACCGTTATAGCGACATACTCCTACGGCAGGTATAGGATCTTTGGTGAAACCCTCGATATAGCTCTAGGCAATCTCCTCGACACCTTTGCACGAGAAGCAGGCTTGGCCCCACCCTACATAGTTAAGGGAGAGCATGTGGTAGACTTGTGTGCCAAAGGCGGCCGCTTCCTCCGCGACTTCCCCTATACTGTTAAAGGCCAGGACGTCTCATACTCCGGACTCTTAACAAAGGCTCTCCGGAGCCTCGCAAGGGGCGTGGATATACGCGATGTCTGCTACACTCTAAGAGAGATAGCGTTTTCGAGCGCTATAGAGGTCACCGAAAGATGCCTAGCACATACCCGCAAGCACGAGGTTATCCTAACTGGTGGTGTCGCAGCGAACCCCGTTCTCAACGATAAGGCTCTCCGCATGTCTAAACTCCACCAAGCCGGGTTCCAGCCCATTCCTAGGAAATACGCCGGAGATAATGGGGTTATGATAGCTATGGCCGGGATTCTCGCCTTCAAGTCAGGATTAGTAGGGGTAAAACCGGAAGATGCTATCATTAACCAGAGATGGCGGCTTGACCGGGTTGATGTAGCTTGGTTTCCGAAGATCTTCGGAGAATAATTTCAAGGATAACTAGTAGGGCTAGGATCCTTGGCGTTGGCGCTGAGAGCGTTTTATTAGTAGCTAAAATAAATAATTATAAAATAATATTGAAATTTAGAAAAATGAAACCATATATGGATCCGGAACTAGCGAAATCTCTAACAATATTAAGAACTATTAAAGAATCAAAAATAATAGCTATTATAAATAAAAATAGAATACCTTCTCCCCGTATCTTATTCTCCCTACCCAAGACCGGGCTGATAGGAATGGAATACATAGAGGGAACAACCTTGAAAGAAGCGCTTGAAAGGGAATTAGTCGATCCTCGCACCGCCGGCAGAGTTGCAGGCGAGATTATAGGGAGAGTGCATTCTATAGGTATTGTTCACGGAGATCCAACTACAAGCAATTATATTGTAAAAAATAATAATTATTATTTAATTGATTATGGATTATCAGAGTTCTCAGATAGACTCGAGGATAGAGCAGTCGACATACATCTCTTCAGGAGGGCTACACTCGCAACACACGCCAAATACGCCGGTATACTAATAGAATCATTCCTCGACGGATACCGTGCAGCCCTAGGAGAACCAGCCGATAAGGTTATCGAACGGGCCTCAAAGCTTGAACTGATGGGTAGATACGTGGCGGAGAGGCGAACAGTATGGTCAAAACAAAATTATTCCTAATTACTAAAAATAAAAATAAATACCAAGAAGCCTCCCTAATACTCAAACCCTACAGGATAAGTCTTGAACAAAAACCACTAAGCAAGGAAGAGATACAAGCCGAATCGCTCGAGAAAATAGCTCTTCACGCTGCGAGAAAGGCATACGTCCTACTAAGGAGACCGCTTATAGTGGACGACTCCGGCCTCTTCGTAGAAGCACTTAGAGGGTTCCCCGGCCCGTATAGTAGCTATGTGTATAAGACGATAGGTTATGAAGGAATACTCGATCTCCTAGATGACGTGGAGAACAGAAGGGCGTGTTTTAAGACAGCCCTAGCACTAATCTCTCCACCGCTTGAAAAACTCTTCGTCGGGGAAACCTGCGGCGTGATTACTAGAAAGCCCATGGGTAGTGGAGGATTCGGCTTCGACCCAATCTTTATGCCAGAGGGTTACAGTAAAACTTACGCCCAAATGACTACTACGGAGAAGAACGCTGTTTCACACAGGGGCAAGGCCTTCAGGCTTATGGCATCATGGCTAGCAAGGCGAAGGGTTTATCCCAGCAACCGCATACGTGGTTAAATGGAGCGGGGGTGCCCGAGCCTGGGCGAAGGGGGCGGGCTCAAGACCCGTTGGCGTAGGCCGGCGTGGGTTCAAATCCCACCCCCCGCACCATAGTCTTCAGGCGTCTTTGGTGGCGCGGTAATTGGAGTCAATAGTAGTATTACTCGAGGAAATCTCAAGTAATAGCCCGGTAGTGACAGCCCTGGTAATGTCTAGTATTGCTATGACCCTAACAACACTGGGAGGTCTAGGAGCAGTACTATTAAAGAACAAGTTTACCCCCGAGAACTTCGCTAAAATGCTCGATTTAGGTCTAGGCTTTAGCTCCGGCGTGATGCTTGTCGCCAGTTTTACCAGCCTCCTAATTCCCTCTATTGACAGTTTCGGGATTGCTCCCACACTCCTTGGGTTTATTCTTGGCGCGCTAACTATACACATTGTAAACAACCTGATCCCCCACGAGCACTTTGTTAGAGGCTATGAGGGTCCCCCAAGCGGCCTCCGGAAACTAAAAGCCGCTTGGCTAGTAGCATTCGCAATAATAATACATAATTTCCCAGAGGGAATCTCAATCGGAGCTGCGAGCGCATACTCAACACTTAATGGAATCACTATAGGCCTAGCCATAGGGATCCAAGACATACCGGAAGGACTCGCCGTCAGCCTCCCGGTCTATGCCTCTACGGGAAGGCTCGGATGGGCCCTCTTCCTAGCATGGCTAAGCGGGTTATCCGAGGTTGTAATGGCAGTACCAGCCGCGTATCTCTCAGCGATATCCCTCCCCCTCCTACCCTACGCGATGGGCTTCGGGGCAGGAGCAATGGTCTATGTCGTGAGCCACGAGGCTATACCAGAAACACACAGGAGCGGACACGAGGATTTAGCTACGCTATCGTTCTTCCTAGGCTTCATTACAATGCTACTCTTGGATAGCATTCTTGGATAGAGCAACAAACTTGTGAAGAGTGGTGGACCGGCCGGGATTTGAACCCGGGGCCTCCCGGATGCCAACCGGGCGCTCTTCCAGGCTGAGCTACCGGCCCATCCCTCTTGAGGGGGGACCACTAACTCTATTCGACTGGGCCAGGGTTTTAAAGTCTCTCACTTTCTTGCATGAATACTATCATTCATATTTCTATTTATTCAAAAATTATATTATTATATTTTAATATTATCGATAATAAGGGGTAATACGGGGTTAATCCTCCTACTTTTCCTCTGCGACAAGTGGATCAAGTGGATGAGAGAAAAATGAAGGCTGCTAGCGATATTATAGACGAGATATTCGAAAATTTTGAACAGTCAAGAATATTCCGAGACAGAGAAAAGCTCCTACCCGACTACATCCCCGAGGTGCTCCCGCACAGAGAAAACGAGATCAAGAGGCTCGCGATGATACTCGCCCCAAGCCTCCGTGGAGAGAAGCCTAACAATGCATTCATATACGGACTAACGGGGACTGGTAAGACAGCTGTCACCCGATTCGTATTAAAGAAACTATCAGAGAAGGCCGGGAGAAAAGGAATTAAAATAACACCAATATATATAAATATAAGAAGAAGAGATACCCCATATAGGGTAATTGCAGATATAGCTGAAGCCATAGGCCTAAGAGTCCCCTTCACGGGTCTAAGCGTCGGTGAAGTCTACAAAAGAGTGCTCACAAAGCTGGACCGGAGACCAGGCGTCTACATAATCGTACTCGACGAGATAGATTTCCTAGTAAGAAGACATGGCGACGATTTACTCTACAAGCTTACTAGAATAAACGAGGACCTAAAGCGCTCAAGAGTATCGCTCATAGGTATAACTAACAGTACAACCCTCATAGACAGCCTCGACCCGAGAGTTAAGAGCAGCCTTGGAGAAGAAGAGATAGTTTTCCCGCCATACAACGCTGAACAACTAAAGGACATCCTAGAGGAGAGAGCCCGGGAGGCCTTCTACGATGGAGTACTGGACCCCGACGTCATACCGCTCTGCGCCGCCCTAGCCGCGAGGGAGCATGGTGACGCGAGAAGAGCCCTCGACCTCCTGAGGGTTTCCGGCGAACTCGCCGAGCGTAAGGGCGATAGGAGGGTTACTAGGACCCATGTCTTACAGGCTAGAATAGAGATTGAACGAGACAGGGTTGCAGAGGTCATTAAGACTCTCCCGCTGCATGGCAAGCTCGTCTTAGCATCAATAGCCATAGTCTCGCGAGGTAGAGGTAAGGCCACGACGGGTGAAGTCTACGATGAGTACAGGAAGCTAGTTAAGATGCTAGGCCTGGAAGAAGTCACGTTCAGGAGAGTCTCTGGAATTATAGCGGAGCTAGACATGCTTGGAATAATCCGTGCGAGAACAATTAGTAGGGGTCGATACGGTAAAACCCGGATAATAGAGCTGGCCGCTGATCCGGAGGCGATAAATGGAGTACTGGTTAAGGACTTAGCCCTTGAGGAAATCTCTGGCTACTTGGAGGCAGGAATTAGTGGTAAGGGTCATAGCCTGCGATGACGGGGAAGTTAGAAAACTCGGGGAAGGCCATACTATCGCCGTATGCACGAGATGGTCTAACGAGTACGGTCTGGAGGATCTAGCCGCTGCTCCTATTCCAGTGGACGGTTCGAACGCTACCAACATACTATTAAATTTAATAAATAAAATAAAATATAATTATATAATTCATGCCATTTTACTTGATTCTATTACAATTGCCGGATTTAATTATATAAACATTGCAAGACTTTCTACACTGTCATCTCTCCCAGTGATCACCGTTTACACCTACGAGCCCCGATTCGATCGCTTATTTAAAGCCTTGAAGATAGCGAGGCTTGACGGCAACCCCGATAGAATAAATTCTCTAAAAATAATTAATAATATAATACATTTATCAACTGGGAAAGGCGAATTATACGTCTTAATAGAGGGCATCAACGCCACTTTAGCCCGAAGAATATTGAACCAACTACAAGTTTTTGATAGGAAGCCCATACCACTACGACTGGCACACTATATTGCCTCGGCACTATCCAGGATACTGTCACTCTAAACCGTATCGTGTATTAAGCCGTCTACAATACATTCTATACTCGAAGGGTGCAGACTCATGATCACCATTATCGGAGCGGGAAAGGTGGGTACTAGCGCGGCCGCCTTTATGATGTTAAAGGAACTCGACGATATCCTACTTATCGATATCATACCTAACAAGCCGCAGGGAGAAGCACTCGATCTAGGCCACGCCGCCTCAATACTAGGCATAAGCGTAGACATCCGAGGCTCCAATGATTTCAGGGACATGGAAGGAAGCGATATCGTAGTAGTCACCGCAGGCTTCCCAAGGAAGCCGGGAATGACGAGGGAAGAGCTTCTCGGCAAGAACGCCGGAGTAATAGCCGACATCGCATCTAAGATAAAGGAGTACGCCCCCAACAGCATAGTACTCCTAACGACCAACCCGCTAGACGCCATGACATACGTTATGTATAAGAAGCTAGGCTTCCCAAGGGAGAGGGTAATCGGCTTCAGCGGCGTACTAGACGCTGGCAGGCTCGCATACTACGCCTCGAAGAAGCTTAAGGTAAGCCCCGCCAGCATCGTGCCCGTCGTCCTAGGAATGCACGGTCAAGCCATGTTCCCAGTGCCAAGACTCTCAACAGTACTCGGAGTACCACTCACAAAACTACTCACCAAGGAAGAGATAGATGAGATAGTCCAAGAAACCGTAAAGGCGGGAGCAACAATAACCCAGCTAAGAGGCTATAGCAGCAACTACGGGCCCGGCTCGGGTCTAGCAGTAATGGTAGAGTCAATAAAGAGGGACCAGAAGAAAGCGTTCATTGCCAGCGCTTACCTACAGGGCGAGTACGGTTATAACGATATCGTCCTAGAGGTCCCATTAATACTAGGCGCTAAGGGAATCGAGAAAATCCTAGAGCTACCGCTGACAGAGGAGGAGAAGAAGGGCCTGGACGAAAGCGCTGCAGCTGTTAAGAAGCTAATAGAACAGCTTCCACCAGAATACAAGTAATCAAATAATTTTATAATTTTTATTCCTCTACTGGTTTAGCCTTGAGATAACGGATAGCTAGAAAGTCGGTCTCCTGCAGATTAGCCCTTCTATACTTTCTACCTCTAACTTCTTGAAGTTCTCTACATGCTTTCTCCAGGGTATCAGGATCTAGCTCAAAGATATTCCTATCGTCGATTTCAACGAAAACCGCATAAATTTTCCTTCTGTCATCCCAGACTACGTGGATACATGGAGGTTTAGCGCAGAAATAGCCCCTAACCATGAGCTCTCACCTTTACTCTTATGTCCAGAACCTTGATATCTCGTCTTCTGGAGGTTCTTTTATAAAGTATTCGTGCTCATTGTCTACTAATACTACTCCAGGTTTACTCGAGGCCTCAACAATACCTATCACGCCTGACTTGTAGCCTAGAGTTTCGGCTATTCTCAGTACTTCATTAGCTTTGGCCGGAGGGGCTGTTGCTACTAACGTCCCGCTGCTTATTAGCTTGAGAGGATCTAGCCGAAGAGCCCTGGTTATTACTGATACTACATCATCAATAATTATTTTATTTTTATTTATTTTAAATAATGTATTAGATGCTAGGCTCGCCTCGACAAGAGCCCCAAGCAATCCTCCCTCCGTAGCATCATGCATTGAAGACACAAGCCCATTTTCTGCTAGCTCAACTGCGACATCCACGATACTTAATGTATCTATTAACTTCGAAGCTCTTTCTATAATGCTTTCCTCGACTCCAGCAGAAACTAGAAGGTCCCTGAAGTCTTCTGCTAGTATCAGGGCGCCCTCTCGAGCAGCACTACCTACTTGTATAACCAAATCGCCCGGCCTAGCACCTCCGGTGGGGACTATGCATTCCTTGCAGGCGCATCCCAGAGCGGACAAGGCCACAATGGGTTTTGATAAACCTGGACTCCTCTCACTGTGCCCCCCGATTATCTCTAATCCAAGTTTTCTCGCTTCGTCTCCAACTTCCTCAAAAAGATAATAATATTCATTAATAGATCCGGTAGGCGGAAGTAAGAATAATGCGAGCGCCCACTTCGGCCGAGCACCGCTAACAGCTATGTCGTTAGACGCAACTATTACAGCAAGCCTCCCCGACCCCCTCCCAGCCTCGGTTATCGGGTCGACGTGGGCTACTAGGATGCAATTACCTAAATCAACGAAAGCGGCGTCTTCGCCTATCTTTGGACCGAGGAGTGTTTGAGGGTGGAAGGATGTCCTAGAGCTTACTATAATTCTTGTCAGTTCATTAAGTTTTAGTTTACCTGGAGACCCGCTACCATTTTTCCCGGGCAATCTTCGCGGCCTCCACCATGTTCTTCAGCTTGGCTCTAGCGATTTCTCTTGGAAGCCTCTTTAGCCCGCAGTCGGGGTCGATGTAAATTTTCTCGGGTGGTAGGATTCCGAGCCTCATTAGCTTGTCTATGGCTTCTAGGATCTCCTCCACCGTCTCCACCTGGTGGGAGTGCACATCTATCACTCCATAGCCTAACTCCTTGTTGTAACCGTACTCTTTCAGGTATGGTAAAAGGCGGAAATCGCTGTTCTTGAATTCGAGGTCGAATTGGTCAACGGGGTAGTCGAGGATGTAGGGTAATAGCTTCTCTACCCTTCCGAAACATATGTGTACAATCTTCTTCGCCTCAATACCGTTCAACATTAGTTTCAATGCCTCACCTAGCATCTCCGCTTCCTCCGGGAATGGGCGCGTGGATAGAGCAGGCTCGTCTACTTGAATGTACTTGGCGCCGGCGTTTACTAGGGCTTCAATTTCTTTACGTAAAACCTTTGCAAGTTCCATTATGGCTTCGTATCTATCCTTATAGTATAAGTCGAAGCTCCACTCTAGCATTGTATATGGTCCAGTTAGGATGCCCTTGACGGGTCTCCCCTCAGAGTACTCGGTGGCAATCCGCCAGTCTCGTAGTGTCATGGGACCGGGCCACTTAACGGGTCCTTCAATTATGGGTTTCCTGAAGTAGACATTGTCGAATATTTTTACCCACTCTCCTGGCCGGTAACCTTCCATTATTTCGGAGAAGTATACTACCATGTCTTCTCTGCTCTGCTCCCCATCACTGATTATATCAACGCCTGCCTCCAATTGATCCTGTACTACTCCCTTAATGGCCTCTCGAACTAGCGATTCGAACTCTTCCTCGCTTATCTCTCCCTTCTTCCTCCTTCTAAGGGCCTCTTTTGCGGGCGGGAGCTTTGGATAACTCCCAACAACCGTTGTAGGGAATTTCTCCGGTACCCTATAACTCATACTCGCTCACCTCCAAATCGTGTAGGCTTCACTGTCCGTCTCTTCTGCAAACTTCTCTACAAGACGTGAGAGCAAAATCGTTTTCCTTAGGCTGTACCGGAAGGGTATGAGGTCCATCCAGGTGGTAGTTGTAAGCACTAGTTCTTCGGTGCTTTCATCGACCAGCCTCCTAACATCGTCAATTATCCTATCTACATCGTCATCATGTATCCTTCTACCGTCAATAACACCAAGCACCGGAACATGGCCTCCAAAGCCTTTAACACTAAGCAAGTCTAGGGCCCGGGTCCTAGTATCGTAGACATCAACGGACAAATACTTTGAATCTACATTAAGAATTGCTTCATATACGTCCGTACTTGGCGCATTAAAGTATACGGCCATACTGGCTTTTTCCTCATATCCCTTAATTATCTTATTGAATAATTCTACCGCAAGTACTGCGTCATCTCTAGTAGCATCAATATCTGCTAGGAAAGGTTCATCCACTTGAACAAAGCCTGCTCCGGCTTCTACAGCCTTCGAGACTTCTTGCCTTAAGATGCTTGCTATCTTAACCGCTAGTTCCTCGCGGGAGAGCCCCGAGCTATTTTTCGAGAGCCTAGCAAAGGTTACAGGCCCGGGTACTACTACTTTCAGTGCGCTTGGATGAGCTAGTTCTATGAAATCTCTTACCCTGGGAGCTAGGACTGGCTCGATAGTGTCGGGCTCGCCTACGAATACCGGTATTCTGTAGAAGAAGTTGTTATCGAAGTAACGTAGGAGCCCATTAACAGAAACATTTCTCCAAGACCTAGCAAATGGCCTGAATATATCGTGCCAGTCAACCATTCCGTCGACAATTACGGGTAGGCCTGCCGCCTTTTGAACGCCCATTATTTCGGAGTGGACTCTTTGAAGGCGAATTGAGGCCTCTGTAGGGGGGACCAGGCCTCTTTCCACGTCACGTAGAAGGTGCCTGGCCTCTCTGCTTCGAGGGTAGCCTCCTAGAACCATGCCCCATATGCGCATAGCGCACCCCTAAATGCTTAGGCAATTAAGCGGGGTGGTGTTATAGCTTACTAGTGCTAGATATACTATGTAATAAGAAGTCATTATAGAATGTATATATCTTCTCAGTGAACATTACTCTCAGAAGGGGACGCTCATGGATAAGGGGGGCTACGAGAACGTCGAAGACGTAGTGAGGATACTTGAGAAGCTGGGGCAGAGACTCACACCACAAAGAATAATAGTAGCTAAAATTATTTTAGAAAATGTTAAAAAGCATCCTTCCTTTAAAGAGATCCACGCAATAGCTTCAAAACAACTACCAAGACTAGGAGTATCAACAACATACATGATAATGAAAATGCTCGAGGAAGCCGGAGTAATAACAACCTTCGAGGCAAACGGAGAAACCCACATTGACAGCCCCCATCCACACATAAATATAGTATGCCAGGACACCGGGCAAATCATAGACATAGAAGACAACGATCTAACAAACGAAGTAATACAAGCAATAACACTGGCATCCTCAAAGCAGGGAGTCAGCATAAGCAAGCCAGTAGTCATCGTAAAAGCTCACTGCACCAACGGTAAACAGGGATAATCTCTATAAACATCAAATCTCCCGATAACCCTTCTAACGGGGGCCCGTCGTCTAGCCTGGTTAGGACGCCGCCCTCACACGGCGGAGGTCGGGGGTTCAAATCCCCCCGGGCCCACCACCTAACTGGTAACACTTTAAGAAAATTGTTATCTTCCAATAATCTCTATTCTATCATTATATACTATTATAATCTTCTCGTTCAGTTCTTTGATATTCTCCGACAAGAATACAAGGCGTTCAGCCATCACCCCTGGTAGTGAGGGATGGATGCGAAGCACAATAATGCCCGGATGGGAGTTAGGCGGGTACCTCAACTCATCAGCAAAATCGTTATCTCTTGTAATTAGTATCAAGTTCTTTTCTCTAGCTATTTTAATAACTGTTCTATCATCAATACCTTGAGGTACATATTCAGCGTGGAAGCCTTTCTGTCTTAGTAGCTTAAAAATTGTTCTGGGTACGTTTTCGTCAAGCAGGAATTGGTATGACACGTCTCCCTCCTAAGGAGCTCGGCTGCAAGAGCTATTGCCTCAAGAATCATCTCCTTGTTTAGCTGGGGGTACTCCTCTAAAATCTCCTCGATACTCATACCAGACGCAATCATTTCAAGAACATCAGCCACCAGGACTCTTGTACTCCTGAAGACCGGTTTACCATGGCAAACATTTGGATTTATCTCAATCCATTTAAACTTCCGCTCCACATCATTTCCCCAGGAGTTATTTGATTTACCCAGCTCTCTTAAAGCTAGCCCGAGATAGAGTAATCCTCATGCATATCTGATGGTGATTGTTACCTTCAGTGATATTCTTGTCGATATTCTTTTTAGACTCCATGCATATCTGCTATATGCTTTCATGCATATCTATGTGTTCTCACTCGGTGGAGGCTCCGGGGTTTAAATCCCCCCGGGCCCACCATTTTCTATAATTACTTATCTTAGTGGAATTATCCTTATAGTGTTCCTGCGGACTACAATTAGTTTGTCGTAAGGATTTTCTACAGATTTGAGAGTGGAGATTATTCTATTTGTGATGTACTCCGGGTTCGCGGGTGGAATTCGCATTAGTATGACGCCTGGCACGTTAGGATTGGTGAGGGCTGTTCTTCCGAAGTCCTTGTCAAATGTTATAATTATTCTCTTTTCTCTTATTGAGAGTTGTACTACCTGTTCATCATTCATACCGGGGTTTACTTCCCAGACTGATACTACGTCGTAGCCTAGGCTTCTGAGGGACTGTATGGTGGTTCTTGGAATGTTTTCGTCGGCCAAGATTTTAGGCTTTGACGACAACTTCCTCCCTCAATACTCTCGCAGCGTATCTTACTGCTGCTAACACATCCTCCCGTGTGAGGTGCGGGTACTCCTTTAGTATATCGTCAATGGTCCACCCGTTAGCGATAAGCTCCAGTATGAAGTAGACCGGAATTCTCGTTCCCTTTATGACAGGTTTTCCACCCATAATTTTCGGGTTAACAACTATTCTCTCCTTAGCATCAGCCATCGGCACCTACCCCTATTGTATCTGGTAAACTCTGCTCACTTAAGCCTAGCTTCACTACTGTTGCTAGTCATGCATATTTGATAATTGATGATATCGTTTCGGATATCCTCATTAGTATTCTTTTTGGACTACATGCATACTCTGGATGTGAACTCTTGCATATCT
>JALVJB010000212.1 GCA_027034115.1 Acidilobaceae archaeon
TCAGTCTTGTGTTTGTCCACCTCTTCTATAAGGGCCGATAGTGAGTAGTCCTTGTCGAGGACTGGGAACTTCTCGGCCATGACTTCCTCTAGCCTTCTAAGCGTTATTTCCTCGAACATCTCGAGCCTCCCCATTAAACCTCTAGTCACTCCAGGCCTCTATTGGTTTTATTCGTTCCTACGCTTCGAGGCAAGGATCGCTTTCTCGATATAATGGGGGGCTAGCCTTACTATATCCCGCATGGAGACGACTCCGACTACCCTGCCAGTAGTTGTGTCGACTACTGGCAGGTGGCCTACACCGTAGTAGCCCATGATTTCAGCGGCCTCTGATACGAGTGTATCTGGGGTCACATAGTAGGGGTCCCTAGTCATTATCGAGGACAAGTATACGTCTCCAGGACTCCTACCCTCGGCCACTACGCCTCTAATCAAGTCGGTCTTAGTGACTATGCCTAGGAGGCTTCCATTTTCATCAACTACAATTATGCTTCCGATACCCTTTTCTACCATAAGCTTAGCCGCTTCGAAGGCAGTCATCGTGGGAGGACCAGTCACTGGAGGAGCGCTCATTATCTCCCTGCAAGCGATCTCTTCAACGCTCTCGCTCTCCGACACGGGCTCGCACACCCTAGTTATGTAGTGAGCCATCCTTGTATTTATTCGAAAGCAAGGCATAGTTGTATGTGCGTTAAAGGTGCGGAAGTAGTGGAGATTAGGAGGGGCCAGGTTATAATTCACCCGCCAGGACACCCCTTCATGCTCATAACGTACACGATAGTCGGCATCGTAGTCGCGTTCCTGGCCTCAAGCGCTATCGCCTCGGCTACGGCTAGCCTAGGCCTCGCAGGGCTCGCTGCCGGCTACATTATAAGCCTCCTAATAATGATGAGCCCCCCACTTAGCTTCGTGAACATTGTCTTAGGCTTCATAGGTACGGGCTATTACGAGCAAGTCTTAGAGGTCGAATACGTCTCCTTCGCCGGCATCCCTATCCCCGTACCCCGGATAAGCCTTGTTGAGAAGAAGACGGTTCTCGCCATAAACCTGGGAGGCGGAGTTATCCCCATCACGGTTAGCCTCCTCATAATAATCCTACTCGCCGGGGAGGGGCGCGTGGAGGCTCTATGGGCACTCCTAGCCTCAGTAGTGGTTACTAGCCTGGTTACGTATGCCTTCTCCCGGACAATCCCGGGAGTCGGTATAGCTGTTCCGGCACTAATTCCGCCGCTAGCCTCAGCAATCACCGTAGCGGCGATAGCCGGGGGCGGGCCGGTGGCCGCCCTCGCAGCCTATGCTGGAGGCACTCTTGGAGCGCTCATCGGCGCTGATGTTCTCAGACTATTACACGATATGGATAAGCTGTCAAGCCCCATGGTAAGTATTGGAGGAGCCGGTGTTTTCGACGGCGTCTTCCTTGCAGGCGTAATAGCGCTACTCCTAACCTATTAAATTTAATGCTACAAAATTTATTATGAGGAAGAAAATGGGAGAGTAGGAGATGTCTAGCAGCCTAGCTGGCTGCTGCTTCTTCCTCCTCCTTTAAGAGTTCCTCGAGGGCCTTAGGTCCTTCTTTCTTTAGCCTTTCGAGCTCCTCGATTAGTGCTGGTACTATTTCCCTGTAGTCTCCTATGATTCCGTAGTCTGACTGGTTGAAGATAGGCGCGTCTGGGTCGATGTTGATAGCTACTATTCTCCCGGCTTCCCTGACGCCTATCATGTGCTGTGCCGCTCCACTTATTCCTATTGCTATGTAGAGGACTGGCTTGACTGATTTACCGGTCTGGCCGACTTGCCTCTCCGGCGGTATCCAGCCTGCGTCTACAGCTTTCCTGGACCCTGCAACGACTCCTCCCAGTATACTTGCCAGCTTCTCGGCTAGCTTTACACCATCTGGGCCTCCTATACCCTTTCCAACTGACACTATTATCTCGGCCTTCTCTATTAGCACCTCCTCCCTCTTCACGGGCTTGTAGTATGCTAGCTCCATACCTGGCGGTATTATCTCGGCCTTCTCCTCTATCACGGGCCCGCTTCTGGACTCGTCTCTAGGGGGTACTGGGAACACGTTGGGCCTCGCTGTACCCATCTGTGGCTTGCGGAACGGTGTCTTAATGTAGGCTAGCATTATGGCGGCGAAGGGCGGCCTTATCATTAGGACGTCTCCTGTCTTCTCGTCAACGTCGAAGTCAGTGCAGTCGGCTGTGATGCCTGTTCTCAGGGTGTT
>JALVJB010000213.1 GCA_027034115.1 Acidilobaceae archaeon
CTTGGGGCGGGCTGGGTCGAGGTTATCGGCCACGATGCGAGGTACCTCCCAGTAGACTATCCCAGCTTGGAGGAGTCGTTCGATAAGGCAGTCCTGGATCCTCCCTGCTCTAACCTGGGCGTTATCCCCAAGGTCTACGATTCGAAGAGTATGGCTGACTCAGCAAACCTTGCAAGATACCAGGTCCAGCTTGCGAGGAGCGCTTATCGCTTGCTTAGGAAGGGCGGCGTACTCGCTTACAGCGTGTGCACGCTGTCCGAGGTTGAAACTGAGGCGCAGGCCCGGGCATTCGAGGAGTTGGGATTCGAGCTTGTAGAGCCGCTGTCATGGGCTAGGCGCCCTATAAGGTCTGGGGGCGGCTTGTTCTTCTCGCCGCTGATACATGGGGTTACCGGGTTCTATATCGCCCTGCTGAGGAAGGTGTAGGAGGGGCTCGGGGCCATCCTCTCCCAGCATGAACCCCCACCATGGAGCGGTGGGGGCCTTTACTGCTAACAGCTCACCCTCTCCTCACAGCCCCCTAAAGATTACACTATTTTGGCGGCTTGTTTTTCTCCCTTGCCCCCGCCTCTAGTAAGAGCCTCCTAAGCTCCCCGGGTATCGGGACCGGCTGGAAGGTGTCGGGGTCTAGTGTTACCGTCACTATCCTACACTCGGCGGCTTCCCTGCCTAGGTCGAGGTTGTATAGCTTGTAGTGCCACGTTATACTCGTGTCCCCCAACACTATATCGGTGATATCGACCCTGTAGCGGTCATGCACCCTGAGAGGAGCCTTGAAGTCGCATGACGCATGGACCCGTGGGAATATCACTATGCCCGGCTTCCAACCGCCGGTTAGGGATACTATGAATTCCTCCTCGGTCGCCTCGCAGAATCGGAATATCGAGGAGAAGTGCGCTATCCTGGCGGCATCAGTGTCAGCCCAGTATACCCTTGACTCCCTCGAGTATATTCCACCCATCCCCCAGAAACACCCCCGGGATTACCCAATGGTTTGCTAGTCTCCTCGTTTAAGTAATAGGCTGGCAGATCGTATTGTTGGGGTCCCCCAGTATCTTAATATGAGGATAAAGGTATTATTGGGGAGAATATTTACGCTATACTTCTATCCTCGCCGGAGAATAGGTGTGTTAAAGCTTGGAGGTGCCCCGCTATGGCGAAGAAGAGGGTCGTGGTAATCGGCGGCGGAATAGCCGGAATGGGCGCCGCTAAGACCCTGTTAGAGAAGGCCGGGGACCAGCTAGATGTTACAATAGTCAACAAGGATCCCTTCTACATGGCCGGGCCCACCAGGCCCCTCATACTAACGGGAGAGCAGAGCTATGACAGGATCGTGAGGGGCTACGAGGAGGCTGCTAGGCTCGGCGTCAGGGTGGTGTTCGGCCTCGTAGACCGTGTGGACCCTGCGGAGAGGAAGGTGTACTACCGGGAGGCTCCCACTAAGGCTGGCGAGGGAGCCCTAGAATACGACTACCTCATTGTAGCTCCGGGCGTCGTACTCGACGGCTCCGAGATAGAAGGGTACAAGCAGTACTGGATGAACGCGGCCAACGTCTACGAGCCGGGCAGGGTTAACACGCTCAAGAAGTGGGTGTGGACTGCTAGTGAGGGCACAGCTGTTATCTACGCTCCGCCAATGCCTTACAGATGCGCACCCGCCCCCAGCGAGACAACGCTAGCGATTCATACAATCCTAGCCCACAGGGGTGTCAGGGGTAAGTTCAGGGTGATCCACGTCGACGCTAACGATAAGCCGCAGCCACCCGTCATAGCTGACGTTGTGAAGAGCCTATTCGAGGAGGCGGGAATAGAGCTGATAACCAGCCGGAGGATCGTGGAGATGGGTAAGGACTACGTAGTACTCGATGATGGAGAGAAGATAAACTACACGATCCTAGCCCTCCTCGAGCCAAACAGGGCGCCGAGATTCATAGAGGAGGCGGGCCTAGGAGACAAGTGGTTCGAGGTACGCAGCCCCACAAACCTCAGGCATGTGAAGTACGACGATGTACTAGCGGCTGGAGACGTTGCAAAGCTACCATTCCCTAAGAACCAGGAGATCGCCTATGAGAGCGCACTATACGCGGCGAATAACATACTGGAGGAGCTTGGAGCCGAGACAGTTAAGGTCCAGTACGCCTTCCTAGGCTGGGCCTACGTTGGCAACCTCCAGGGCAAGCTGGAGACGCTAAGCCTAAAGTTCGGCCTCAACTTCACCAC
>JALVJB010000214.1 GCA_027034115.1 Acidilobaceae archaeon
TGCAGAGCTTCCTCCCCCTCCGGATGTGTACTAGGGCTCAATGGGAGATCCGGCTTGTTGCATGGAAACTCTGGAGGAGGCTTGTAGAGGTGCACCCTCGCCTCTTCAAGTGGGCCGGGCCAAGATGCGTATTCCAGCAGAATACTACCAGCGATCCGAGACCCCTGACGGACTACCTCGAGGGGAGAGCCTCATTCACCATTCCTAGGTGCCCGGAGCTCGTGCCGAGGGACGGTATTCGAGCCTGCCTTCTCCACGCGAATGGCCGGGCTGGGAGGGTATAGTTATAGGAGGACTCCTCCCCGGATACTACTTGGTGTGCGCTTGGAGTGGGAAGGCTGGGGGCCGCCATAATACTTCTCCTCCTACTAGCAGGTATACCTCCTGTCACAGCCTACCCTAGCCAGCCTACGGGCGAGGGCCCCAGCTACGTGATCCCCTCCCGCTGGCTCCAATCCGGTGCCAGCGGCCTCCTAATCATACCCTCGAATAGGGCCTCCTTCGAGGTCACCGTGTCAGTCGTATTACAGTCTGGGGGGCGGGAGGACAACTATACCTACTCCTTCACATTACAAGCCGAGGGGCTCCCCTGGCCCTACGAGAGAGGCTACTACGCATACGTACTCCCCGGGTTCCCCGCGCTCAACGAGTTCTACACCTACAAGGGCCAGGGGGTCATACTTACAGTAGAGACTGTTGTGAGAGTAGGGTATACCTTCGCCGGGGAGCCCCTTGAGACGGTGATACACTGGGCGAGCAACGGGACCTCTTCGACCCCGCTAGCATTCCTCGTAGCCGATAAGGGGTCTCCGGAGACCCTCTACCTCTCACCCAAGGGCTGGGTGTTCCCGAGCGGGTCCACCCTAAGGGTATACGCATTCGCCGTAGGCCTCGGGAGGGACCCTCTAGCAAGCCTCCTAGTCGGGCCAAGCGGTAACCCAGCCGAATACGTTATGGACCGCTACGAGGGCTGGTGGGCCACGCTAGGCAGCGCTGTTGATAGGATTAACCGGTGGTTCTCAAGGCTACCAGACGCTGATGAGAGGCTTACCGGCAGGCTCCCAAGAGCCGTCTACGGGGGCGGAGTGTGGGTTAGCGAGGTAGGCCCCTACGCTCCCGGGTCCAAGGTGGACTACTTGGTCAAGGTCTCCGGGTCTAATGGCGTGGCCTACAGCCCCAAAGGCTGGGCGGTATCGACCGCTAGTGGTAATAGGAGAGTCCTCATAGTGGATGCAGCGCCCGTTTTCTACACGATAGGAGTCTTAAACAAGAACTACGAGCCACCAGCGGGAGCACCGTCCAGAGACTACTCGACAGCGAAGACGATTGGGGACAGCCTTTGGGCAGCGGGACTCCTCGAGAGCCACGACTTCTCCAGCCTCGCGAGACAATACAGCATCTACGTAGCCTACCCTGGCAGGGAGGCGGCGGGCCTCCTCCAACACTCGGCCTACCGGGCAGTCGTAATAGAGCCGTTACCGCCTCCACCTCGAGGGACCCCCTGGGACTGGGCCACGACTATCCAGCAGGTGATACGAGGACTAGAGGCACAGGCTATGAAGGGATCCGGGATTATAGCGGCGGGGACCGCTATCGGAGACCTAGGGGGAGCCTACAATTACACTCTCGCCGGTGAGGGAGCAATACTACGTCTCCTAGGCCTACAGCAAGTCCTACTCCTAGAACGGGCAGGCTACAAGCCTATACTCTCGCCGCTACCCTCGTGGAATGGGACCCTCAGGTTGACAGCTAAAGGGTATGGTCTTGCAAGCGAGTACACGGTTGTAGGTGGTGTAGACGTTCCAGGAGTTATGGCTGTGGTGAAGGGATGCAATCCGAGGCCGCTGTCTGGAGAGCTAGAGGCGCCGTGGAACACTCTGGCAACCAAGGACTACCCTGGCGGTGACTGGCGTAGCGTTGCCGGGGAGGCCGGATCAACGCCGAAAACCCTAGAAGGAGCCGTGGAAGCTCTCGCCGAGGCCCAGGTATCCGGTAGAGTACTCCGAGTCGGCAAAACCCTGTTCCCCTTGGAGGACACTGCACGGCTCCTAGCATCGCAAGCGGTCCCAGTACTGGTCTCGAGCGACTGCCTAGCAGGCGTCTACGCTAGGGACTACGCGTTTAGAAGCGTCTACTTCACCTTCGACCCCCTGGCAAGTGGGCAGGGAGCGCAACTACTCTTGTGGGCAGTCTCATGGACTATGAAGCC
>JALVJB010000215.1 GCA_027034115.1 Acidilobaceae archaeon
TGGCCCCCCGTGACGATCCAGAAGTATAACGTGCACAGGTACGGGAGGAGGGTCCCCCGTGTAAAGCCCCAGTCGTGGAGAGAGTTCTGGGAAAGGCTCCGGAGGCTGGAGGCGGAGACGGGGCTACGCGTGACGTGGACAATGGAGGAGTGGGGGATGGAGAGGAGGCCGAGGGTCCCCCTACCCTACAAGAAAGGGTCTAGGCTCAGGGTTAGGGCCGCCGCACCTGGCTGGATAAGGGGGACCCTCACGGCCGTGACCCTAGACGGGGAGTGGCTCGTCACCGTTAGGAGGGCCCCGAGGGTCCCCCAGGGATCCACGCTAAGGGTTAGGGTCTCGGAGGCCTACGACTCAATCATAATAGCCGAGCCCGCCTAGAGTATTATCCCTGTAATACCCTCCAGGCTAACAACGTGGAGGCGGAGGTGCACCGCCCCTGAACCCGCTAGTACTCCTAGCAACCGCACTTGTAGCGGTTATAGCGGGAGTCCTACTACCACCGCTACTATACGCTAGGAGAGGGTCCCTCGAGGGCCCAGCCCTCTCCAAGCCGCTACGCCCTGTAACCCTATGGCTAGCCGAGAGGAGGGCTAGGAAAGGCCTACTACCATGGAGGACGGGCCTAGGCCTCCTAGGAAGGGGCATCCCGGGCCCCCTACACCTCCAAGTCTCCGCTGGAGCCTGCCCGCCGCTAGAAGTACTCGGAGAGATCAGGGAGCAGGGGTACTATGAGCTGGTAACTCTAGCCCGGGCCCGGGGTTGCAGTGTCCCGGGCGAGTACCTTGAAGAGGCGCTAGTGTACCACCTCCTGGCCGGCCAGGCCGGGAGGCTCCGGTTCTTAGGCTACAAGCCTGGGAGGCCGCTGGTGGGCCTCGTATACTGTAGCGATGGAGTAGTAGCTTACTGGAATGGCGTCAAGGTATACTCTGCCGAGTCCCTGCCAGCCAAGGCTAGGGCCAGGATAATGGACCAGCTAGACCCGCTGGCAGTCGGAGAAGCTGACGGCGCAGGCCTGGTAGCCTCGTGGTTCTGCGACGGCCGGGGAGCTGTCGACGCGGCCGGGATTATCTCGGTAGCCTACCCGGAGATCCCCCCCTCGACAAGGGCGATATCACATCACCTGGGAATAGAGGGTCCCCCAGCCCAGGTGGCAGGGCTCGCGCTAACCTCCTCCCTCTCGATTATCGCGAGGCTAGGGCGCCTAGGAGACCTAGGCCTCCCCCAATGGCTCAGCCAGCTAGCGGAGAGAGAGCCGCCCACATGCCGCCTGGAGGAGGGCACCGTAATAGTAACAGATAATCCGAGAGCCTCCTGTCCAACATGGTCCCCCCTCTCACCCAGGCCCGAGAGGGTCCCCCAAGGCACCGATCCAAGGGTGAGGACGGCGGTTGAATCTCTCTCACTACGGAGGGGCGACTGGAGGCAGGCCCTGGAGTGGGCCGGGCTTTTGGAGTGGGGAGGGTCCCTCAGGGAGGCGATAACGAAGAGCCTATCCCCGGCGGGGGACCCTCCCGTGGAGGGCGGCTTCCAGGTCCGGCCGAGCGATGCGCGCTACGCTAGGCTCTCCAGGTACAGGGTATCGTACGAGTGCTCGAGGCCCCTAGTGGACTGCGCCCTGGAGGCAGGCCTGAAGGCGGGGAAGCCTCCGAGCGTTGGGTTGGAAGTGCACCAGCTCTCCCAGGCCCTGCGGGGCGTACACGAGGCTGTAGCCACCGTTATTAGGGATTGGCCCCTGGAGGGCCGGGGCCTTGTAGTAGTACCGTCGAGGCTCGCCGCTAGGATAGCGGGGGAAAGCCTGGGGTTAAGGGTGCTCGACGAGCCTCGGAGTGTTGACTCTTGGGGGAGCGGCTGGGCCGTCATTGCGTGGGAGGACCTCCTCGCCATGCCTTGGACCGCTAGCCACGTGGAGAGCATAGTCCTGGTATACCCGGAGGCTTACCCGGGAGCCCCGCAGGGGGCCTCACGCGCAAGGGAGTGGCTCCAGTGGATGGCTTCCCAGTACTCGGGCCGGCTCATCTCCAGGCTCGCCTACAACCTGGCGGAGGGCCTGGTCGGTGGAGGCGAGATACCCGGGGTGAAGGCAGGGGTCCCCCGGCGCGAGTGGATCCTAGAGGAGGCTAGGCGCGTGTTCTCGAGGCACTGGGGCGGCCTATCGCTGAGGCCCTACCAGGAGGAGATAATCGCGGCCATAGTAGAGATGGGCCTCCT
>JALVJB010000216.1 GCA_027034115.1 Acidilobaceae archaeon
TTCCAGGGGTGCACGCTCCGCCTCCTTTTATCCACGTAGATCCCCAGCTTCTTCGCCTTCTCCGGCGTTAGGCCGGCCTCCCTGAGCTCGCCCAGGCTGAAGCCCCTCCCTTTACGTGTTCCCGGGTCTATTGGGCCGTGCTTCCTGAGCCTGGGCTTCTTCACTATCGCTACCGGGGGCTGAGGCTTCTCGCTCGCCATCTCCCAGTGCACCTCCCCTCCTACTCTCCAGCCAGTGGAGTTTTAAGAGTTGAGGCTTGTCTAATAGGTCCTTCCAGAGGGCATACGCAGGCTCCCTTATCCCGGCTCTCTCTAGTAGCTCGCAGAGCTTGCACAGCCTCCTACCAGGAGCTGTGGGCTCGCCGCACCTCTCGCACCTGGGTAGCTGCCGGGGCTTTAGGCTAGCCGCGTGCTCTGCTAGGAGCTCGTCGAGCGTCTCCATGAGGGTGTAGAGGGTTCCAGGCCTCATGTCCTCGAGGCGTTGCAGGGCCCATCTAACCCTGGCCCTGAGGGTCGGCGCTAGGTGTATGTATGCGCACTCTGTCTCTTGGAGGGGGAAGCCTCCCAGGTAGGAGTATGTAGCGGTCTCCCACTCGTAGATCTTTCGGAGTGGCTTGACCCGCGGCACTATGAGGGGGCTCGCGGGCCCACTCATGGGGTGCTGCCGGAGGAGCCCTTCCCAGTCGCCGCGGAGCATGTTTATGATCGCAGTCTGACTCTCATCGTCGAGGTTATGCGCCGTAACGGTCCTCGACGCACCATACATCCTGGCGAAGAAGTTGAGTATCCTCCTCCTGGCGATGCCGCAGTAGGTGCAGGGGCTAACCCTCACCCCCCGGGCCCAGGCCCTTTCAACGATCTCGGCTAGGGTGTACCCTGTGTACTCCTTTATACTAGTGAGCACGTGGTCGACACCGTACTCTAGGGCTTTACGGCGGACCCTCTCAGCGTACTCCTCCCTATTATACCCCGGGATTCCCTCAATTATCGTTACAGCTATGATCTTGGAGGGGTCGTGGATCCTGGTGAGAGTGTCTAGGAGCACCCAGCTATCCTTACCCCCCGAAAGGCCTAGTAGGAGGGTGTCGCCCGGGGAGAACATGTTCCACCTCTCGACCTCCCGCTTCACCCTCTTGTAGACGTCTTCCATGAAGCACTCCTTACAGAGCCTTCTCCCAGTATGCCTCTGGAGTACTACAGCCCTCCTCTTACCACACACGTCGCACACAACCACTCCAAGCTACCCGAGAATCTTAGAGGTGTACCACATGGAGGCCTAATAGGAATCGTGTACACCCGGGGAATGAGGGACCCTCCAGTTGGCCGGTGAGGAGGAAGAGTGCATGGTCTTCGTCTTCGACTACGACGGAGTCCTAAGCATAGAAGGAGGACCGAGAAAGCTAGGCGTCAGGCTACTCCTAGAAGCCCTAGCACTAAACGGTAGAGTCTACATAGTCTCCGGCAGGCCCAGCCACGAGGCAAGCATAATAACGGGCCTCCTGAGAGAACAGGGAATTCCAGCCTCGAGGATAAGAGGCATTCTTCTACGCGGGCGGGGAAGCGAGGTCCACCATAAGCTGGAAGCCTACAGGGAGGTGGAGAGCAGGGAGGGATGCCTCGGAGAGATACACGATGATAACCCGGAAGCGCTATGGCCTGCCCGTAGAATAGTGGAGAGAGGCCTAATACTCCACTACGACGAGTTCTGCGAGCCCATCCACGGCTACTCGATACTACCCTCCTGCAGGGTAAACCGGTTCAGGCGTCGCGATAAAGCCTTCGTAGAATCCTGAGAGTAGCCCCCCACAGTACGCCGCCCGCAACCATGTAGCCCTCAACGATTACACCGCGCCGCGGGTGAGGGACCCTCCGGGGCTCTTCTCGTAGAAGCCTGGTGTCGAGCCAGAAGACCCTGTCAACCTCGCTCGAGGCGGGCATCGGGCAGAGGGGGCCGCTGGGCCTCGCGAGGACAGGGTGTATCCTGTTGTCGCCCCGCAGGGTCATCTCCGGCTCCATCACCCCCTCCACTTTGACCATACCAGGGTGGATCCAGGCCTCCTCCCAAGCCTCTCTAAGCGCAGCCTCTACAATACTCTCCCCCCTCCGGATACCGCCGCCAGGCAGGGCTATGTCGCAGGACCAGTAGGTGTCGAGCCCGCAGTTCTTCCTCTCAACTAGGACCCTCTCCGGCTGGCCCCACC
>JALVJB010000217.1 GCA_027034115.1 Acidilobaceae archaeon
ACAGTGTAGTATTATTCAACAAGGTACCCTTCATGGATCTAATGTACGAGGTTGTAGCCGATGGAAGAGTTATAGGCCGGCTATACTGGGACCCCCTGGAATCAACCTGGAGATTCCGCTTCTCCTACCCCGGCCTAGCACGTGTATGGCATAGAGAGCCCCTCCCAGTAATACGCTTCCAGGGGTCCCCCAGGGACCTCAAGAAGCACTGGCTCCACCCAAACACGAAAGACCTCGAACCGGGGACCCAGGTAGCCTTCGCTACCCCCCAGGGGGAGCCGCTGGGAATAGGCTACGTTCACCCCGACGGGGAGAGGATAAAGGTTCACACTGTCTTCTGGAGGAGGCTAGAGCCCTACGCCTCGCGCAAGCCCTCCACATGGAACGATGCCCTAAGGGAGAACGAGTACTATCTTTACCTTCACCCGGCCCGCGCAGTGAAGTTCATCTATGTCATGAAGGAAAAGGTAGGCAAGCCCGTGATAGTATCTTACAGCGGCGGCAAGGATAGCCTAGCCGCCCTAAACCTGACACTAGAGGCAGGCGTTAAACCATACGTTCTATTCAATGACACCGGGATAGAGCTACCGGAGACGAGGGAGTCCGTTAGGAGAATAGTGGAGGAGAAGGGTCTAGAGCTACTCGTGGCAGATGCTGGTGACGCTTTTTGGCGTGCGGTCGAGGTCGTAGGCCCGCCAGGAAAGGATTACAGGTGGTGTTGTAAGGTAACAAAGCTAGCCCCCCTGAGCAGGCTCCTAATGGAGAGGTTCCCCGACGGTGCCCTGAACATTGTAGGGCAGAGGGCCTACGAGAGCCTAGACAGGGCTAGGAGCCCCAGGGTTTGGAGGAACAGGTGGCTCCCCCAGATCCTCAACATAAGCCCCATCCAGTACTGGAGCCAGCTCATGGTCTGGCTCTACATCTGGGACAGGAGGCTACCCTACAACCCCCTCTACGAGAGGGGCTTCGACAGGATAGGCTGCTTCATGTGCCCGGCCGCCTTCATGGCAGAGTATAAGCATGTGGAGGAGGCGCACCCGGAGCTTTGGGAGAAGTGGGAGAAAATACTATGGAAGTGGGCTGGGAGGATAGGGCTACAAGGCAGGGAGGCGGAGGCATGGGTCAAGAGGGGAATATGGAGGTGGCTCACTCCTGCGGCTCAGAAACAGAGGCTAGCCCAGAGGCTAGGCGTGAGGCTCCCCGACTGGAGGGAGAAGTACAGGAAGTGGCTGAGACCCAGCCTGGAAGCCTATAATATAGAGGAAGAGGGAGTAACCATAAGGTTCAGCGAGCCCTACCCGATAGAAAGCCTAGCCGAGCAGTACACAGTTCTAGGCGCATTCGAAGCCCGCAAACAGGGAGATAAGCTAAAACTCGAGGGTCCCTCCGGGGTATGGGTAGAATATGATGGGCAAACTATCAGGGTGAAAGGCGCTAAGGGAGTGCTAGCAAGAGAACTAGCACTCGACGCTGCAAAGCTCGCCTTCCGCTGGTACGGCTGCGCTGGTTGCAGGGCTTGTGAGACAAGCTGTCCTACAGGTGCTATCCGGGTGGTTTTTGAGAATGGAAGGTATAGGCCGGTGGTTGAAGAGTCTAAGTGCATCCATTGTAAGCTGTGCCTCGATAATTGCCCTCTGGCAGACGTCGTCGCCGAGAGGATATACTCGGCCCTCGCTCTAGACGAGCCCACTGCTTGGCGGAGGAGTGGGCGGAGGAGTAGGGAGAGCGTTATCCGTAGGTATCTCCTCTTAAAGGGTTATAGGATCGAGGAGAATAGCACCGCTGTCGTCGACGAGGACGTGCTAATAATGCCCCCAGGCTTCATAGAAGAATGAACCCGCTCTAAAATATAGAGCCCCGCCACAACTGCTCAAAACCCTGGGGGAGTTGCTAGGAGTTGACGAGTCCGGTCGACGCCACGTTATTCCTCACCATAGGCTTCGCCGGGGGATTCCTAGGCTCGATACTAGGCATTGGAGGGGGCTCGCTCATGACGCCCCTCCTACTCGCGGTGGGCTACGATATAACCATGGCAGTCCCCGCCAGCCTCCTGGCAATCGTTGGCACAAGCCTTGGAGGGCTCTACGTCTACGAGGAGAAAGGCCTCATAGACTACGACCTAGCGGTTACAGCTGAAGCTGTAACCGTGCCCGGGAGCCTGACGGGAGTCCTGATAGCATCCGCGGGCTTCAAGGAGGTTATGAAGTTTACACTAGCACTCATACTCCTCCTTATCAGCATTGACATGCTCCGCCCAGAAAATACGGGCAATAACTGGGAAGGCAATGGATCCACTGTTCACCCGCTAGTCGGCTATGCTTCAATGTACTTGGCTGGAATGATTTCTGCCCTTGCAGGCATAGGCGGGGGAGTACTAAAGGTACCGGTTCTCCACAAGTTGATGGGTGTAGACATTAAGAAGGCGGTGGCTACTAGTAAACTCATGGTGGGGCTAACTGGGGCGGCGGGGGCACTAGGATACTACCTGGGAGGCCTCCTCAACTCTTGCCTCGCCCTAAGCCTTCTAGCGGGATCGCTGGCAGGGGGACTAGCCGGGGCTAGAACGGGGGTAAAGCTATCTGGGAGACTGATCCAGATATTGTTCTCATTATTCCTACTTGCTATGAGCGTCCTCGTAATAGTGCGGGGGTAAGGGAGTGAGCCGTTATACTAGGGCGATATCGAGGAGTGTTACTAGGTATGTACCTCCAATAGCCCTCGCGTTATCCCTTGCTGGCGTTGGGTTGTTGTGCGACGCGCTAGCTCTCATCATGGTCTCCCTACCCTACGCCCTATTAGTGGCCGCACTAGTCACACAGGAGCTCAGGGCTTCTACTAAGATCGCGTTCATAGTACTATATCTAGAATTGATATTAGTTATATTAGTTAAACATGGTTAGCATGGAACGAAGGGGATAAGCCTCCTAGGATTAAACTTGCGTGGCCTAAACAACCCTCCTACGGCGAAGCGGAGTGGAATGTCGAAATCAGATGCCACGTTCACCCGGTAATGCTTGGACACCTCAACGGGTTCATAGGCGAAGTAAACCCTTACCGGGCCACGCCACACGGGCAGCCCGTCGTGGCTAAGACTAATGCCCATAGCCCTGGAAACCCTACCGGGACCCTCAACCACGCTTCCACTCACAAGGCAGGATCGGACTAGAACCGCTCCTCCACTCCCTGGCTCGTGGGCGACAATGTTCGCTAGGTACCAGCCATGCATCCCGTAAACCAGCAGTACTCCCGGTTCTCCGAAGAGTCTCTCCCTTATCCTTCCAGACTTGTACCGCCTCGCCCTAGAACCGGGGTCGCAGTCCCCGAAGTAAGCCTCCGTCTCAACGATAATACATGAGCGATTATCTACCACTAGCCAGGCTCCCAGGAGTTCACGTGCCACCAGGTCTGGCCTCCTGGCATAGAAGTCTCTTGGAATAATCTGGCCCTTCTTCGGAGACTCCGTAAGGGGGTTACTCCTTGGATTTCTCAAGAGTTTGGACCCCATTGATTGGGTCATAGGAAGTTAGTTTTTCTATGTGTTCCCAGGGGGTCGAGCCGCAGAGAATTCTTCACTGTTCAGCTAGGTGTTGGCTCTTCATCCCCCGGTTTCGTACAGTGCTCTGAGCTGATTGATATTCTTAGTCCCACCTTTATCCCACTACTATATATAAAGATTTATAATACTTTGTAGTGTATTAGTACTTACGAATACGGACTGAGTAACAAATAAAATCTTTGAATTCCCATATTAACACTTGGCAAGGGCCTAGTGAACAGATTAGGCCCGTGAAGAGGGGGAATGGAAAATGGTAAAACAAGTAGGTATTGAGAAGAGTGAACTGGAAAAGAGCCTGAGAGCGCTGCTCCACTGCTTCAAGGCAGCCAACCCGGAGGTATCAGCTAGGATAATACTGCTATTACTTGAAAATGAGAAGGGTATTACTGTGAGCGAGATAAAGGATAAAGTTAACGTTAGCTATGCTATGGCCCTTCGCATCATAAGTGAGCTGGAGAGCCTGGGCATAGTGGAGACCGATAGAGTGAAGGTTGTCAAGGGTAGGGGTAGGGCTAGGAAGCTAGCGAGGCTCTCAAAGGAGGGAATAGTCAAGCTAGCCAAGCAGTGCATCAGCCTCCTAGAGCCTCTCACTAAGATACAATAATTAATATAATATAAACACATATTTTTTATTATTGTCTAAGTTTTTTCTAGCGCGTAGGCAAGCGCTTCAAGAGATCTAGCCGGGTCTTTAGACTTCATCACTATACTGGCGACTAGCACGCCTTTTGCTCCCAGCTCAACAGCTTTAATTGCGTCGTCGGGAGAGGAGATACCTGCTCCAGCTAGCACAGTGATCTCGGGGTCAACTCTATGTACTGCTTCTACACTCTTCGTGATGACTTCCGGCTTGGCCTTGCTTACGGGGATCCCAGTGCCTATCAGTTCCGGGGGCTCTATCGCTATCATGTCGGGCTTTAGGTATGCTAGGCCTGCTGCCTCGCTAGGAGTGTCGGCGCATGCTATCACCTCTTTACCGGCTCTCTTCACCGCGTCTATGATTTTAGCTATATCCCTGAAGGGTATCTTGTGCTCGCTGTGGTTTACGAGGGTCCCCCGTACTGGGAGGTCCCCGATTGCCTCAGCGGGGATATATCCTGTGTGAGCCCCGTATCCCAATGGGTCTAGGTGCTGCAGGTAGATGTCCTCGTATACGCCAGCTATCTTATAGGTCATGGGGGCTGGCACTGCTAGTATTATCCGTGTCTTAGATAGCTTCCCCGCGAGTTCTGCGGCCTTCTTCGCGACTTCTAAGGCCTCCTCTCGGAAAGCAGCGGGATACGCCTTGAAGTTGACCACCAGGAATCTCTCCTTCAACGTAGCGCCCTCCCAATCGTGCTATGATGAATAAAAGAATGGGGAGAATTCCTCGGCGTTCAGTCGTGTACTTCCTCGCCGCTTAGCTCCTCGCTGTGCTTTATCACAGGCTTGTATCCGAGCTCGTAGGGCTTGAACCTGTCGTGCAGCTTCTTCAGTACCTGCGGTAGCGTGGTGTACTCCATTTCTTCTGGGCCTAGCCTGTGAGGCATGAACGGCCCGTGCCTCCTCATGTAATCGGTTATTAGCTGGGCTAGCCTCCTGGTCTCGTCGAATGCTGGATCGTCGAAGAGGTCGGCCGGGCCTATCAGCTCCCCGTTGTGGATCTGGAAGCCTAGTGCTACAACTCTGGGCGGCCCGTCGAACCTCGTCATCTTGGCATCCTTCAGTCCTACTGGCATCAGCGGGCCGTGATGGCTTCCACGCATCCACCCGGCGACTAGGTGTGGGAAGCTGAAGGCTTCTAGTATCTCTCCGACTGCTGGGAACCCGCTCTGAGCCCTGGCGATCGCCACTGGATCGTCTTTCCCCACGTATTTGCCTGCTATTAGGTTGAGCCTCTCACTGCTCACGACTCCAGCGATCTCTCCATCGCTCTTCCTGTATACTCTCTTGATGACGTATCTGCTCGGGGTTCCTATGAGTGCTAGTATGTCGTACAGCTCCTCTGGGGCGGATAGGCGCACCATCTTGCCCTCGAACACGTCTAGTATCTCGAATATGAAGCCATCGTGCATTCTGGGGTCTATTACTAGGCCGGCGGTGTTGAAGGGGTCGGCGAATATCTTGTAGAAGGGGAGGTTGAATGCTCCGGGCTCTGTCTTGTCGGCCATGAATATGACGACTGGCTCCGAGGGTCTCTCGACGAACTCCATCTCGGCGACTCCAGGGCCTAGGCCTCGGACGTTGCCGCTGAACGCGTCGCTTAGCAAGTCCTGCCCTGCGGCGTATAGGCCTAGATCCTTGGCCACCTTGGTTGCTTCTTTGAAGGCGTTCCAGGCTAGCTCGTGGATCTCTGGGTTGTCGACGCCCTTATAGTGGGTCATTATGAGTTGGAGATCATCACCTACATGGGTTACGTAGAAGCTCTTGATTATACCCTTCTTTTTAGCCTCGGCTAGAACCCTCGAGGCGGCGAGCATCGTGTCGGGATGCACCTTATGGTGTCCAGCGAGGCTTCCAATATCGGCCTTGATAACGCTTAGCGTAACCTTTTCCCCGGGCATACGATACCACCAATGACTATGAAGGTATCCAGGGAGAGTTTAAAGGTTAGGGTAGTATTCTGCTATGCTCCTCCATAATAGTATTCTCCCTTGGCCTTCTGCATCCTGTCCAGGAAGCTTCCCGGCTTGTTAACTCTAGGCCTCCCCGTAGTGGGGTCCCTCCTGAAGGTTACGCCTAGCTCTCTTAGGAATAGGTTCATCGCCTTGTAGAGGCTCATCGGCCTGCTGGCGTGTCCCTCTACTCCGGGCTTGCCTAGTATTGGGATGAGCTTGTCACTGATGAAGTCGACGACCAAGAGGTCGTGTTCCACGACGAAAGCGGCCGCACCCCTCCCCTCCGTGACCCGCCGAATCGCCCTTGCAACGGCAAGCCTCTCTTCAACATCGAGGTAAGCGCTGGGCTCGTCGAGTAGGTATATATCAGCCTCTCGGGCGAGCGCTATGGCTACCGCGAGTTTCTGCATCTC